>JBGSTE010000627.1:0-9554 GCA_041736655.1 Phycisphaeraceae bacterium
GACCTCGACAACGATGGCGACGTCGACGACGCGGACTTCGGCATCGCGTTTGCCGCCTTCACCGGCCCCGGCGGCGGCGCAGTGGTCCCCGAACCCACCGGCCTCGCGCTCGTTGGGCTTGGCGGTCTCCTGATCGCACGCCGTCGGCGTGACTGATTCGATTGCTCCTTCAAATGGTTCCGCGTCCCGACAGGGGCTCGGGGCCTTTCGGGCCGCGCTTATCTACAGGTAGTTCCAACCCATGCGAAAAGCCTTTACCCTCATCGAACTGCTGGTCGTCATCTCGATCATCGCGCTGTTGATTGCGATCCTGCTGCCGGCACTGAGCAGTGCCAGGAAGCAGGCCCAGTTCACCCAGTGCCTGATCAATACCAAGCAGCTGGGCACAGCGACCTCGGCGTACCTGGTCGACAACAAGGACCAGATGCCCCGGGGCGCCGAGGGCGTGGACTACAACCTCGTTTTCGGCGCGCAGAACAGGGGCATCCCGTTCATCCGCATGGCAGACTACCTCGGCCTCGACAACGTCTACCCGCAATTCAACGCCACCCTGCGCGACGCCTATTACAACTCCAGTGATATCTTCCGCTGCCCGTCCCGGGAGTACGATGCGACCAAGCTCCTGGACTACAGCGTCAACGCACTGCACTTTAAGCGGTACTACAACGGCAAGGGCAACACCGAGGCCGGCTACGTGGGACAAGGCGCGACCGCCAGGGACCTGGAGATGCAGTGGCCCGAGCGCTACATCAGCGACATGGGCAAGACGATGTTGTACGCCGAGAGCAACCGGCTGACCTTTACCTACAGCGGCGACGCGCAGTTCTTCGCGCCCGACCACCTGCCCTGGAGTAGCGGCACGCTCAACACGAACCTGAACAACATGCGCATGAAGGCCAGTCAGGACCCGACGCATAACGGCGAGATGTCCTTCACCGCGTTCGACGGCTCGGGCCACTTTATCAGCCTCAACGATAGCAGTGAGTGGCCGAGCAACAACGCCCGGTATACCGGCCAGTGGTGAATCCATGCGCCTGGCCTAGAGCGGGATCCGTTGAGATGGTCGTCACTTGCGTGGCGGCGGCAATTCCTTGGGCTCGGAGACATACGGCAGCAGGTCAAATGCATCGTTAAGCCTCGGGTCTTCCGACTCCTTGAGGATCGCCATCAGTTGGTCGTCAAGTCGCTTGCGGATCGCGACCCGAGTTGGGTCGGCTGCGATGTTGCGCATCTGCTCGCGGTCTTCGCTCAGGTCGTAGAGTTCTTCGCCGGACCTTTTGTTGAGGGTCAGGTCGATACATGCCGCGGCGCGTGCATCCGATTGATTGTTCATCAGCCAGACCTTGGTCAGGCTGACGTCGATATCCTGGAACGGTCCATGGTACAGGTGGCTGTCGAGCGTGTTGTCCGCGGGGACGTCGATGTTGTACGGCGCGCCCATGGGCCAGCGGTCGGGCTTGAAGTTCTTGATGTAGAGGTGGTCGGGCGTGCGGATCGCGCGCATCGGGTAGGGCAACTGGCCATCACGCGCGAGGTGGACGTGGCGCTCCCTGCCGATGACGACCCAGTTGCGGTCGGGCTCGATCCAGCCGGACTCCTCGCGGGTCAGTTGCTTGAGGAAGCTGCGGCCGTCAGCGTCTGTGATCGATTCTGCGCCGGCGATCTCAAGTAGCGTCGGGCCGACATCCATTACGCTGATGTAGTCCTCGACGACCCGGCCGGGCTTGATGGTTCCGGGCCAGCGGATCATCATCGAGACGCGCGTTGCCAGGTCGTAGCAATTGGTCTTTCCCCGCGGGACGCCTGGGATGCCGTGGTCACCCGAGACGATGATGATGGTGTTGTCGAGTTGTCCGGCCTTCTCAAGCTCATCAACCATCACCCCGAGCATCGCGTCCGCCGCCATGATTTCGCCGAGGTAGTCCGCGAAGTCGCGCCGTACGTCTTCAACATCGGGCAGGTACGGCGGGATCAGACCCTTGAGCCTGTCCGGGTCGATCCCCCACAGCTTCTGGCCGGAGTCGGGCACGAACGGCCGATGCACGTTGATCGTGCCGTAGACCATGAAGAACGGCCGATCTTCGTTGTCCGCCAGGACCTGACGCATCGACATCCGGGGGTGGGCGAGGGTTTCTTCGTGGCGTTTTAGTCGTTCCTTCTCATTGTCTGCCGTGCCGACGTAGAGCCCGTATCGCTGATAGGCAGGCACCTTCACCTTCTTCATGTCAGCAGTCAGTTCGCTGTTCTTGAAGTCGAACGTTTTGAGGGTACGGTGAGCGAAGTACCCGCATTCGCGCAGGCGGTCGCCGAACTTTGGAAGCGCGTTGTAGGGGTCCTTGTGTTTGGACCAGTCGCTGGCCTTATTATTCAGGAACGTCTTGCTGCCGCAGTTCCAGAAGTACCGTGCGGTTGCGAGCGATGCCCGGCAGGGACCACACGACGCGACCGGCACAAATGCGTTGTTAAAGACAAGGCCTTCCCGCCCGATCCGGTCAAACGTCGGCGTCTGGATCACGTCGTTCAATGAGGGCTTGTCAGGATCGGCGTACAGGCTGGCATACTTGCCCATGTCATCAACAAAGAAGAACAGGATGTTTGGCCGAGCGTCCTGAGCGTGCGTGGCGGCGGGCAGGGCCGACATGATCAAAAACACGAAGATTAAACAGAAAGCTCTAGTCGGCGGCATTTGCGATTCCTTCAGTTCTATTCAGGCAAGTCTTTGTCATTGTATGCAAACAGTGATATTTGTTTCACTACTAATCCGCAGCGTAATGTCAGACCTCGCCGAGCGTGAGGACCGGCTCGGGCAATAGACGGTCGATCGCATCGAGTCGATAGCCCATGCCGGGTCCCAGGATCGTTGAGAGATCGACCCGGCCGTTGCGTCGCCGGTATAGGCCGGGGTGGACCCTCGCCTCCGGGGCCGAGGCCTCGGGGTAGAACTGCATGCTGTTGGTCTCGACGCCGCGGATCGTTCCCACATGCGAGGCCAAACGGCAGTGGGGGATCTGTGCGAGCATCGGGTTGGTCAGGTCCTGCACCATCAACGGCATGCCGTGCGCCTTCGCCCAGCAGGCAGACAGCAGCGCGCCCGTCAACGTCTTGCAGGTCTTCAATGCCACGCCCGACCACCCCAGTGATTTGCCAAGCCGAACATAGGTCCAGTCGTGCGCGCTCTCGTCGAGGAAGAGCGGCTTACGCGCCGAGACCGAGTGCACATCGATACGGTGGGCCTCAAGGTCGTAGGGGAACGGCTGCTCGACGTACAGCATGGCCCGGTTGATGTCGGGTGCGTCGAGTCTGAGCCGATCGAGGATGTCGTTGACGTAGGCCGGGTCGGTCACCGTGCAGTTGAAGTCGGCGGTCAGCGCATCGATACCCATGGGCAGTGCGAGCCCGCCGACGCGCAGCAACCGGTCGTAGTCCCAGGCCGCGTCATTGCCGCGGAGCTTTATTTTTAAAGAATTCAGGCCATCGGTCTTGATCCACTCCTCAAGTGTGACGGGGTAGCCGTCGTCGGGTTCATCACCGGTCAGGTCCGCACCGGTGAGCGCATCGAGCCCACCGACCAGGTGCCAGGCGGGCAGCGACGTCGGCACGTCGTCAACAAGGAAATCGTTGATGTGCTTTTCGTCGAAGTTGATTCCGCTATCCACCGTGGGCTCGAGCATGTCGGAGAGTTGATGGCAGATGTGGTTGCGGTCCAGGGTTGCAAAGGTATCGGTGCCGTGCAGCTTGCCGTAGGCATCATGGGTCGCCAGGTCGAGCACACTCATCGCGACAAGCGCCGCGAGGTGAGGCACGTTTTCGTCAAGGCCTGAGTTCTGGTTGAACGCATCGAGCACAGCATGCAGCCGGTCCCGGCTGAATCGATAGCCCAGGTCGATGGGGTGTCCGCTGCACTCGTGGTCGAGCCAGGCCTTGGCGAGCGACCGCATCAATTCACGGAGCGCCTTCTCACGCAGCCCGTACGCCAGCGTGCTGGGCCAGACCCACTGCACGCTCAGCGGCGTCTCGCCCCAGCCCTCGGCCGTACACCCCGAGCGATCCCGCACCGTCACACAGGCCCGCGCACACGTCACCGACGTCAGTGTTTCGCTGCCGAACTTCAGCGGCACCCGCGTTGTCACGGGCAGCTCGTACAAGCGTATACCCACCACGCGTATATTTCTGGTCGATGCTGTATTGTCACAGATCATGTGGGAGTACGCGTCCAATGAAGGGTTTACTTTGCAGGCTGATACTGGACGGCTTGAACTTTCTCAAATGTCGGCATCGAATTGCGCCAGGCCTTGCACCGGGATTGAATCTGCTGCAATAACTCGAGGCGCTCGTTAGATAAGTCGGTCAGTTCGTTACGTCCTTGCCGAGGTCGGAGTACCCCATGTCGGCGACCAGGATCAAGAGCACGTTGGGCTTGGCATCAGCAGGGCTGGCGATGAGTATCAGTGCGAAGAATGTTGTAAGGAGAAGTTGCTTCATGGGTTGTTCTGCCAGCCTCCGATACAAAAGTGGGGCGAAACTCAAGGTGCCTTGTGAAACGTAACCCACGACTCGGGCGACCACATCGGTTCACCCTCTGAGGTCTTCGCGTCGATGCGGATGTAATAGACATAGTTGGGCTTGCGGTCGGCGATTACCAGTTCGGCGGACTTTCCATCCGCTGCGACACGCAGTTCGGTGATCTGGGGCCGATGTTCGTGTGTTTTTGCGCCGCCGTACTCGGGTCGCGGAACGTATGTATAGGCATCGACCAGCCAGTTCTTTTTGTCCGAGAGTAGGGCGCTGGGCACGGGCTTGGTAAAGCTGACGCGGAAGCCTTCACGGGTCGCTTGGATTTTCTCGAACTCAAGGACGGTTTGATCCGTCGGTCGTAAGCGCTGCAGGCCGAACTGCTTGTTCTGCCAGCCCCAGTTGCCTGAGCCTAAGCCCATTGCCCCGACATAGAGACAGCCGTCCGGGCCCCATGCCAGATCGTTGGGCCCGGCCTCAAGGCCCATGCTGTGCCGGAAGACCGCGCCCTGCCAGACACCATCGATCTCTTGCATAAACACGCGGTGGATGGCGCCCTGTGTCACATCAGCGAGCAAGACCTGGCCTGCGAACGGCTTGCCCTCGGGGATCAGCAGCGTCGCGCTGGGCGAGTTGCCGGCTTCATTCTGCGGCAACCAAATGGCAGGCGGGGTTGGCTTTTTATCCGAGTGCAGCGATGGCACGCCGCCGTCGGGATAGAAAATCGTGGTTGCCTTTGTGTCGTTGTACTTACCAAAAAACTCGCCGCCCTTGGCGACATAGATAGCGTTGGCCGGTTTCCAGTCGCCTTGATTGTCCGGGCAGAGGACGATGCCGCCGGGTCCGAGGCCGACACCGTTCGGGGCGCGCAGGCCGCCGGAGATCGGCTCGATCTCACCGGTCTTCGCATCGATCTTCAGCACGCAGCCGCGGTATTCGGGGTTCGGTGCGTTGTCGGCGATCAGTTTGCCGACGAGCGATTTTTTTTCTTCCGGCGTGAGCCTGAGGCTGGTGGACAACCCGGTGTAAAAATAGCCATCGTGATAGGGCAGGCCAAAGGTGAAGTGGTGGAAGTTGTCGCTGATCCAGCCGGAGGCGAACGTTTGCATGCGCTCGGGCAGGCCGTCGCCGTCACCATCGGTCCAGCGGGAGACTTGGTCGCGCTCGGCGATATACAGCCCGCTCTCAAGCCAGGTCGCACCCAAAGGCATAAACAACTGCACGCCCAGATTGTGAACTACAATCTTCTCAGGGTCTTTAGCCGTCGGGTTCTCGAGGATATACAGCGTGCCGTTGGGCTCATCGGTAACGATGCGCTCTTCGGATTTACCCGGATGGAAACTCGTCACGGCGAGGAATCGGCCGTCGGGGCTGAACGCGATCGCCCCGACTTGTGGCTGGAAATCCCTGGGCCGGGCCTGCTCGACCGACCACATCGGGTGGACCTTGTCCAGGGGCTGTTGATAGCCGGGTCGCTTGGCGATCTTGGATTCGGCTCCTTGGGCAAGCGATTGCGAATCGCACACGAGCAGAAGCAGGCATGCCAGCAGAAGTTTCAACACCGCGAGCTTATTCGGGTTTCGACGCGTCAGCATGCCTTGTGTAATCCTTCCAGATTTTTTCCAGCTGTTCAGCATCGGGTTTCCCATCAAACACAACAAACCGATACTTGGAGGAATAAGGCTTGTCCGGCGTGATCTGAAACTCACCGAGCACCATCGGCGCGAAGCAGAAGTAGGGCTTTTCGGGGTGAAGACGGACAGGCTGCGGAGCGCGGAAATTGTCGGGGTGGCACATCGCCGCGATGCCACAGATCTCGTTGTCGACCTTGCCGAACTGTACGACCCAGTTCGGGCGCGAGTGGTTGCCTTCTTCCCGGCTCTTGCCCTCGCTGGTGAGCATCGTGCACTCTGCTAACCATGCCGAGGGCCCGCGCACTGCCATCCCGCCGTAGTGGTACTTCTCGATCGTCAACGGCTTGTCGGTCGCGCAGGTCTGCTCCGAGACCAGATCAAAAACGTTCATCGATTCATGCGGGACGCGCGTCACCGTCCACGTTTCGTGCAGCACCGTGACAGGCTCTCCTTTGCCGGTCGCGATGTGGTGGAGCAGGACCTTGAAGCTGTTTGCGTCGGCCTCGATCGTCTTTGCATGCTCGACCTTGCCGAGCTTTTTCGCGCTGTTCCAGAAATCAATATTCTTGCCGTCGTACGAGCTCTTGACCCAGGGAAACATCAGCCCGTGCTGGTGCGGGTGGTCTTCGGGGAATGGTTCGGTGACCACCTTGCCCTTGGGTGTGTAGACCGGGTGGATATAGCCGCTGCGGCCGAACCATGGGGTCTGCGGATCGGGCGATGGCACATAGGCCGCGTTATAAACCAGAAGCGGCCGATCGCCGTCGGCAAGGGTTAGAAGTGCGTTGTCCTCTTCTGCCTGTACCTGTAAGCCGGGGCAAAGAAGAGCCAGAATGATGAGCGTTCGTATGATGTTGATCATGTGATTTGGCATGGAGAAGTAGTCGTTGTCAAGGGTCTACTCTGCGATGACCAATTGTACCCACAAGTGCAATTGTATAGTCAGCGGTTCGGGGTTCATTGCGAGTGCGGGCTTTACGTTCAGATTGCTGCGGACGTGGCAGATCAATTCCTGCGTGAAGAAGGCAAGATGCTTATAGATGATTACTCGTTCTGTCCCGGATCATCTCGGTCGATCCGGAAATGAGTCTGACTTTGATGTGGTTTGTTTCGGATATCCGTGGGATCGCAGTGGCGGACCATAGTCAAGATGCACGTGATTCGCTCGTCTCCTGCGACTGATTCTGCAATACTTCAGCAAGCTTAAGGGCAAACGCCTGGCTTTGGGCCTGATGTTCATTCACCCGGGCAGCCGGAAAGTCTACTTCAGCCTGGGCACCGACCACCCCAACGAGGCGTGGGTCAAACAGCAGGCAGAAAACCACAATTTGGGCCGGGCATGGAGGGCGGTCGGGAATCAGGGGTGGCGGGTGTGAACCACTTCAGTGGATGTCTTCTTCCACCTGAACGTGTTGGCTTGCGATGTCTGTCAGAAAGGACGATAAGGCCAAGGGCTGATCGGTGTTGATGAGTTGGATGTGCAGTCGGGCCAGGCGATCCCAGGTGACTTTTTCGTCTGGCGTTGCCCAGACGCGTGCGAGTCGGCCGTGGGCTGTGGCGTCATCGCGCATCTGCTGGATCACGCGGTCCGCATGTTCATGGCCGCCGGCATAGCGGACAAGCGATGACCATGAGGTCGAGATCATCGGCATCAGGTGGCTGGGTGCGGCGGAGCCCGCGTCGGCGGGATAGCGTCCGTCGATACCGCAGAACCGGGTGCGGGCCTCGGTGATCTGTTGGATCGGGCGGTTGCCCGAGACCACGACGATGACCGGGCCCTGGGTTACGTGGGCGGTGCCGGACGGGTCGACCTCGACCTTGCGGAGCATGGGGGCATACGCGCTGAGCTGGCTTTCAAGCAGACGCCAGCTCTCCTCGCCTTCGGACTTGAAGTCAACCATCAGGATGACCGGTCGGCCGTCCTCGCGGACGCGGCCCCCGAAGGGATGACCGCTGTCGCGGCCTCCGAATTGCTCAAACGCACGGCTTAGCGGCTCAAGATACAGCGCGCGGAGCGTGCGGCCGGGGCTGATCTCACTGGACTCGTGGCCGATGAATAGCTCTTGTTCCCGGAGGATCACGTCGGCCTCGATGCCGATCATGCCCGCGTCCAGTGCGGTGGTTAGAGGCTTATCGCGATAGTAATCGTTGTGGGAATGCCCAAGCGAGGAAGCCACGCTCAGTCGACCCTGCTCATCGGTGCCGATGGCGGGGGCAACTGCCTCGACGCCGGCGGCGGACCTCTGATGAAACTCGGGGCTTGTTCCACAGCCGCAGATTGGAATCAGGCTGAGTACAACCAGGGCCAGGAACAATGCGTGGTGACGGGCGATGGGCATGAGGTCCGTTCTACAGGCGGTTGCGAGGGCGAGGAGTCTGGTGGCTGATGAGTCGATTGTCATCTGTCTTAATTTGGCCAGAGTTGCGGGCGGTTGGCAAAGGCCTTGAACTGCGTGCCGTACGCGACCACCTCGCTGTCGGTGGAGGGCACAGCGTCGACGTGGTTGTCAAGGAAGACGACGTGAGACAGGCCGGTGTTGAGCTTGCCGCCGGGCCCGTTGACGTTGGCCGTGTCGTAGCCGACCGAGCCGGGGCTGTGGAAGGTTGCCAGCGAGTCCTGGTTCGGGAAGCGGTCGACCACGTACCGTCCGTCGTTCATGGATGTAGTGCCCAGGGGCGATGGGGACCAGGGGTTTTCCTCGACAAACATGGCGATTCCGGTCGTATCGAGGATCGTGCCCAGCGTCAGCGGCCGCTTGTCGTAGGGCTTGTACTGCTTGCCCGCCGGGTCGATGACGCCGTTGACGGTGTAGCTGTAGGACACCCCGATTTCGGGGATCGCTGACGCAACCTCGGCCTCGACATACTCGCGAAAGACCGGGCAGGTAAATGTCTCATATCGATCGGCGGTGATGTAATCCATCAGCGGGCTCTCCTCGACGAGGATCACCGGGTTTCGCCGGCTTCCGCCCGAGGGCGAGTTCCACAGGCCCGGCAGCAACTTGTCGTAGGCGACGAACTTTTCCTTGTGTTCGACGAGGTAGGTGTGGTAGGCCTGCCCCAGCGAACGGATCCCCACCTTGCACTGCGCATCAAGTGCGCTGCGGCGGGCTTGGCCTAGCACAGGCAGCAGGATCGCAATTAATAGCGCGATGATGCTGATGACGACCAGCAGTTCGATGAGGGTAAATGCGTGCCGTCGATCCATGCGTTACTCCTGTCATGGCCGGGGTCTTCCGTGACCCCGCAGGTCGGTGAAGATCAAACGCCCGGTCGGTCGTTAAACCGACCGGGCGTATATCGAGGAGAGAGACAACGATCAGGCCCAACGCCGGCGTCGGGCGAGGGTCAGACCGCCCAGTGCCAGGAGCGCCAGCGATGTGGGCTCGGGCACGCTGGCCGGGCCGC
>JBGSTE010000679.1:0-7072 GCA_041736655.1 Phycisphaeraceae bacterium
TGCTGCTCTGACCGATGATCGGGGCCAATCCGCTGTCACTTGCGACCTGCTGCATCTGCCGTCCTCTTGCCATTGGGTTTGCCTGCTCAATCGACGCTATCGATACAGTCGGCCTGATCGCACCTCTACTTAAGATCGCTTTGTTTTACAAAGGCATCAACGCCAAGGGGCCAAGAGGGCCAAGGCAGCCGAGAAATCCAGACAATGTTGATCGATTCCGATAAAATGATTGATTAAATTGGCGTTGTTGAATGTATAGATTGTCTGTTTGTTTTGGTTTTTCTTGGCCCGCTTGGCCCCTTGGCGTTAAAAAACCAAACCACTCTAAAACCTCACGCCTCGCTCGCGTGGATGAACTGGCGGTACAGGTGGGCGTATTGCCCGGCCTGTTCGAGGAGCTCGTTGTGGCTGCCGCGTTCGATGATTCGGCCGTTCTCCAAGAGCAGCACGACATCCGCATGCCGGATCGTGCTCAGGCGGTGGGCGACCACAAAACTCGTCCGACCCGCCAGCAGCTTGGCCAGCGCAACCTGCACGCGGGCCTCGGTCATCGTGTCCACCGCGCTGGTCGCTTCATCGAGGATCAGGATCCGCGGGTTCGCGAGCATCGCCCGGCAGAAACAGACGATCTGGCGTTGACCCAGCGACAGGCTGCCGCCCTTTTCGCCGACCTGCGTTTGCAGACCATGCGGCAGCGCTTCGAGGATGTCCAGGCAGTCGAGCTTGCGGGCCGAGTCGAGCACGTCGTCGTCGGTGGCGCTGGGCCGGGCGATGCGGATGTTCTCCATGACCGTGCCGGTGAAGAGGTAGTTTCGCTGGAGGACGATGCCCAGTTGTTTGGCCAGTGAGAGTGTGGTGATCTGCCGGGTGTCGTAGCCGTCGATGAGGACTCGGCCGGCGGTGGGCAGATAGAACTTGGCGATGAGGTTGATGATGGAGGTCTTGCCGCTGCCGGTCTCGCCGACGAGGGCGATCGTTTGGCCCGGCTCAGCGACGAGCGAGATGCCGTGCAGCACCGGCTTGTCGGGCAGGTAGCCGAAGCAGATGTTGTCCAACTCGACCTTGCCCTGGATGGTGGGCAGATCGATCGCGTCGTCGGGGTCGAGTTTTTCCGGCTCGGTGTCGAGCAGGCCAAAGACGCGCTCGGCCCCGGCCATGGCGGTCAGGGCGTCGTTGTACTGTCGGCCGAGGGTGGCGATGGGATCGAAGAACTGCGGCATCAAGAGCGCGAAGACCACGAGCGACTTGAACTGTTCGGCCGAGGAAATCGCCGCATAATCCGCGAAAAACTGGCCGAGCAAGACCTGCGCCCCGCCGATCGCCAAGAGCACGGCCATGAAGAACTGGCTGTTCAAATCAAGGAACGGCAGGAACACGGCCTGCAGTTTTGAAGCGCGGACGTGGTACGACGCGTGGTCGTGGACCAGGTCGCCAAAGAGCTCGGCGTTGACGTCTTCGCGGACAAAGCCCTGCGTGACGCGGATGCCGTTGACCGACTCGGCGAGCGTGGCGGTGACGCGGGCAAAACTCTCCTGCTGGGCGCGGTAGGCGGTGCTCAGGCGGTTGCGGAAATACCGGCTGACCCACCAGAGCATCGGCGCCATCGCGAGCACGACGAAAAACAGCGGCGGGTCGTAGTACAGCATGATCGCCGCCGAACTGATCATCGCGCCGATCTGCACGAGCGTGACGAACAGCACGTTCTGCACGCCGGTGCGGACGGCCTCGGCGTCGGAGGTCACGCGGCTGATGATCCTTCCGAGCTTGGTCGAGTCATAAAAGCGCATCGACATCCGCTGCAGGTGATGGAAGATCTGTTCGCGCAGATCGTGCACGACGTCTTCGCCCAGTTCAAGGGCCAGCTTCATGCGGTAGCGGAAGACCACGGCCGTGGAGAAGGCGAGCGCGAAGAAACCGAGCGCACCCCAGAGTGTGCCGACCCAGTCCTGCCGAAGCACCGGCCCGTTGAGCACGGCCGCCAGGGCCCAGGCGGTCGCGGGCATCTGCAGCGCGCGGAGAAACACCAGCACGAGCAGGACGTTGCGCTTAAACGCGTACGGCCGGGTGTAGCCCAGCAGCCGACGAATCACCGCAAAACTCAGCGGCCGCTGCGTGGCCTCGGGGTCCAGTTCACGGAAGTACGTGAGCAGGCGTGGTGGTGGGGTTGCTTCTTTCATGGTTGGTTTTTAACCGCAAAGGCGCGGAGGCCGCGGAGGAAGACAAAAGGCGATCATTAAGCCGCCAAGTTCGCCAAGTGGGCCAAGGAAGGCATCATGACTTGGATTATTTTCATCTTGGTTCTCTACGCGCTCTTGGCGTTCTATGCGGTTAACAGTGGCCTTCCTTTGCGCCCTCTGCGCCTTTGCGGTTTAATCAAGGCCTTACCCAATCCCCAGCAGTCTTTTCGACTCGCTGTCCGCCAGTTGAATTTCTGCGGCGCTGCGGTAGTGGCCACTGGTTTCCATGAGTTCGTCGTGCGTGCCGATCTCAGTGACTCGGCCTTTTTCAAGCACGATCACGCGGTCGGCGCGCTTGAGCGTGGAAAGCCGGTGCGCGACGATGAAGGTCGTCCGGCCGGCCATGGCGCTTTCCATCGCGGACATGATCAGGTGTTCGGTCTCCGGGTCGATCGCGGCGGTCGGGTCGTCCATGATGAGGATCGGCGGATCCAGCAAGAGCGCGCGGGCGATGGCCAGGCGCTGGCGCTGACCACCCGAGAGCCCGTTGCCGCCCTCGGTGAGGATCGTGTCGTAGCCGTGATCGAGCTCGGTGGTGACAAAGCGGTGGGCCTGGGCGATCTTCGCGGCCTGTTCGATCTGTTCCTGCGTCGCGTCCGGCTGACCAAAGGCGATATTGCTCTTGACGGTGTTGGAGAAGAGGAAGGTTTCCTGGAAGACGATGCCGACGTTTCGGCGGAGGTCATCGAGGTTCAGATCGCGCAGGTCGATGCCATCGAGCAGGACTCTGCCTGAGGTGGGGTCGTAGAAACGCGGGATCAGTGAGAGCAGCGTCGACTTGCCCGCGCCGGTTGCGCCGAGGATGGCGATCGTTTCGCCGGGCAGCGCTTTGAAGCTCACTTCATGCAGCGCGTCGGCGTCGGTGATGTTGTAGTTAAACGAGACGTTGTCGAAGGTGATGTGGCCCTTGGCCCGGTCAAGCCGTGTCGCCTGGGGTTTACTCTCAACTTCCAGCGGCTGGTCGAGGACTTCAAAGACGCGCTGGGCGCCAATGACTGAGCGTTGCACGGCGTTACTGATCTGCGCGAGGTTGCCGACCTGGCTGGAGAACTGCTGCAACAGGCCTGCGAAAACGAACAGGCCCGAGCCGAAGGCAAACGCCGGGTCGTGTGCGTAGAGATATCCGCCATAGATCAGGAGGATCAGCAGGTTGATCGCGGTGATGAGCCCGACGGACGGGACGAATAGCGCGACGCGGGCAAAGATCCAGCGGTGCTGGTTGGCGACCGCGTCGTTGGCGGTCTTGAACTTCGTGATCTCGCGGTCCTGCATGGCAAAGCCCTTGACCACGTGTACGCCTTGCGCGTTTTCGGAGAGGACGAGCACCGCCTTGTCGAAGAGCTCGCGGTTCTGCCGGTAGGCGGGCCGAACGATTTTTGAAAAGAGTGTCGTCATGAACCAGAGTAGCGGCGTGGTGGCGAGGCACGCGAGAGTGAGCTTGACGTGAATGCTGAGCATGTAGCCCAGGAAGAAGGCGAGCGAGATGACGAGCGTGAGCAGTTCGATCATGACGCCGTCGATGAACTCGCGGACGGACCGGACGTCGCCGGTGACGCGGTTGATGATCGAGCCGGACTCGTTTTTATCAAAGAAGCGGAAGCTTAATCGCTGCATCTTGTTGTAAACGGTGGATCGCAGGTCGACGATGATGTCGCGGACAAGCAGGGCTTTGCAGACGCGTGAGCGGTTTTCGATGATGAATCGCAGGAGCGCGATGACAAAGACGCCGGCGGCGATGACGAGCACACGCGTCATGGGCGACCAACTCGCGGGCGGTTCAAGCCCAAAGGGCCAGCGCGGCGGCTTGGTCGTGGCCTCCTCGATGCCCTGGCCGATGACGTCGATGCCAAGCCCGACCAGGCCCAGTCCCGAGAGCGTCATCGCCAGGAGGCCGATCTGCAGGAGGATGATGACGACCGCGCCCCGGCGGTAGCGCCAGGTGAGTTTGATCAGCCGCCAGAGCACCGTGGCGGTGGACTGCTGTGCGGTGTCAGGTTGTTCGGCGTCGTCGGGCATGGGGGTACAACTTTAGCTCGGTTTGCCCGGCAGCACGCGGGAGCATCATTCGCGGTCGATCGTGTCGGCTTAACGGCGCTCGGCGGTGACCATCGCCGCTGCCGCGTAGACCTTGATGTCGATCGCTGCGCCGCGGGCAACGCATTGTGCCAGCCACGGGTCGATCGTGTGGATGGGCACGAGGTGGACGGTGATCTGTTCGTGCTCGATGCCTCCGCCGGCGTGCTGGCGCGTCAGGCCGGTCGCGCGGTAGAGGTCGATCGACTCACTGGTCAGGCCCGGGCTGGTGACGGCAGGGAACAGGTGCTTGATCGCTTGGGCAGAGAAACCGGTCTCCTCCAGGAGCTCCCGCCGCGCGGCCTCGGCGAACGACTCGTCGGGCTTGTCGTCAATATCCCCCGCCAGGCCTGCGGGCAACTCAATACACGCCCGGCCCAGCGGCACGCGGAACTGCTCGATGAGCACCAGTTCGTTCTGATCCGTCGTCGCGATCACGGCCACGGCCCCGGCGGTGTGCGGCCGCTCGGCATACTCCCACCGGCCCCGGCGGACCAGGCGCAGAAACCGCCCCTGGGCCATGATTTCAATCGGCTGGGCTTCGTCCATCGGCATATCCTACATGGTTTGGATTACAGCTTGCCGATCAACAAGTTACAGGCCGACGCCTTTGTCAACGCATGGTTGGATTTTTCTTGTATCCGGACGATATAAGCTATACAGTTAAGTGTCGCTCACCGCACCAATCGCGTGATCACGCCAAGTCTGATCGTCCATCATGGAACTCCCTGAGTGCTTGTCATGACACAACGCCTGCCGATGTTCAGAACCTGCCTGCTGACCGCCTTGGCCCTGCTGCTGGGCCCGAGCACCTTGCGTGGCCAGCTTGGCGATGACCCCGAACAGCAACAACGCATCCGCGAACTGGGTCTTGGCACCAGTGCCGGCACCAGCGGCACGGGCGGCACCTCGAGCAAGACCGAGCGCATCAGTGCCGAGGCGGACCACGGCCCATCGCTGACCGAACGCGAACGCGCGACCCATGTCCTCAACCGCATGGCCTTCGGCCCGCGACCGGGACAGGTCGACCGCATGATGCAGATGGGCATCGAGAACTGGATGCGCGAGCAGCTCAACCCCTCGACCATCGACAACGCCTACGTCGACGACTACCTCAAGCAGAAGGCCCCGTCACTGAGCATGACGATGGGCGAGATCCTGCGGAAGTACCAGCCGCCCTACACGCCCTACAAGAACGATCCGCCGACCAAGGCCGAGCGTGAACTCCGCGACAAGGAACAGCGCGAACGCAACGAGATGCGTGGCGATGTTCAGCGCCAGCTCCGCGAGGCGGTCTACTACCGCGCGCTGTACTCCGAGCGACAGTTCGAGGAAGTCATCGTCGCGTTCTGGCGCGACCACTTTTCGGTGGACCAGAACTCCAACGATGTCGCCTACTTCGCCAATCACTGGGAAGAGAACGTCCTCCGCAAGCACGCCTTCGGCAAGTTCGAAGACCTGCTCATGGCCACCGCACGCCACCCGGCCATGCTGTTCTTCCTCGATAACGCCGTGTCGCAGAAGCCATTGACCGAACGCGAACAGGCGATGATCGACCGCTTTGAAAACCGCAAGAACGTGCCCCGATCGGTCCAGGCCCTCTCGCGCCAGCGCGGCCTGAACGAGAACTACGCCCGCGAACTCATGGAGCTGCACACCCTGGGTGTCGACCGCGAATACACCCAGCGCGACGTCACCGAACTGGCTCGCGTCCTCACCGGCTGGACCGCCATGTCCGCCGGCCAGATGATGCAGGAAGACAAGAAAGACGCCACCGGCCGAACCGCACAGCAGAACAACAAGGCCGACGACTACGGCTTCTACTTCAACCGCGAGTACCACGACGACGGCGACAAGGTCGTGCTCGGCAGCCAGCTCCGCGGCAACGGCGAAGAAGAGGGTATCGCGGTCATCCGTGCCCTGGCCAAGCACAAGTTCACCGCCGACTTCATCAGCCGAAAGCTCTGCAGATACCTGCTGCGAGACACACCCAGCGAGGCGCTGGTCGATGAAATCGCCAAGGTCTACAAGAAGACCAACGGCGACCTGGCCAAGGTCTACGAGGCGATCGTGTTCTCCGACGACTTCTTGTACCGCCAGAACCACCGCGTGAAGTTCAAGACGCCATTGGAGTACGTGATGTCGTCCTTGCGGGCGACCGGGGCCGAGGTCGAGAACTTCGGCGACATCGACCGCAACCTGCGGATGATGGGTCAGACGACGTACGGCTGCCCGGACCCGACCGGCTGGTACGACACGGCCGAGGCGTGGCTGGACCCGGGCGTGCTCGTCTACCGCTGGACGTTCGCGCTGGACCTCGCGGGCAATCAGATCAAGGGCGTACGCCTGCCCGAGGGTCTGACCGCGAACCTCCCGGCCGAGGAACTGAAGAAAAAGCTCTACAGCCAGATCCTGCCGGCGGGCATCAGCGAGCGCACCGGCCGAATCATCCAAGAAGAACTCGGCAGCAGCGCAGGCGCGCAGGAGATGCTTGGCATCCTGCTCGGCTCGCCGGATTTTCAGCAGCAGTGACAAGGCCAGTTAGCCACAGATTTCGCAGATGGCAGACGTATGGTGATCCATGCATGATGACAGAGGTCAGATGTATTTTTTGATCTGTGAAATCTGTGGCTAAAAAACGAGCGACCAGTAGACATAATCAACGGAGTCCCCACGATGTCCCCAACCCGCAGACAGTTTCTTGCCGGATCAAGCGCGTTCATGGGTGCCGCGGCGCTTGGCCTTTCGCCGCGCGCGCTGGC
>JBGSTE010000708.1:0-4641 GCA_041736655.1 Phycisphaeraceae bacterium
GAGTACCCCCGCCAACTTGCCGGCCAGCACCCCGCCTGCGCCCGCCGACACCACGCTTACCCTGCCATGAACGCACCCCAGCGCATCATCGACGCCAACGCCAACCGCGCGCGAGAAGCGTTACGCGTGCTCGAAGAGTCCGCACGTTTTCTCCTGAACGACCCGCAACTCTCGCTCGCGTTCAAACAGCTCCGACACGACCTGAGCCAGAGTCTTTCCGCCTTCAACAGCCTGATCTACCACCGCGACACGCCCGGCGACGTCGGCACCGAACTATCCACCGCCAGCGAGTATCAACGCAGCGACCTGCACAGCATCATCCACGCCGCCGGTGCTCGGCTCTCCGAAGCCCTGCGCGTCATCGAAGAGTATGCCAAGCTCCTCGCAGACGACCCGTCGTCGATCCAACTGGCCAAAGCCGCCGAGCGCCTGCGTTATCGCAGCTACGAGTTGACGCGACAACTGCTGGTGGCGCTGGGCTCAGGTAAAGGCAGGCAATGGCGGCTGTGTCTGCTGCTCACGCAGTCACTGTGCAAGCACCACCCCTGGCAGGGCGTGCTTCAACACGCGGTGGCCCAAGGTGTCGACGCCGTGCAGGTCCGCGAAAAAGACCTGAACGACCGTGCGCTTTTGCAGCATGTCAAGGACGTACTAGCGATCGTGTCAGGCGGCGCATCGGTGATCGTCAACGATCGGCCGGACATCGCGCTCATCGCCGGCGCCGACGGCGTACACCTGGGCCAGAACGACCTGGACCCGCTGGCCGTCCGCCAACTCGCGGGCAACCGGCTGATCATCGGCGTGAGCACCGCGAACCTCCATGAGGCCCGGCAAGCCAAGGCCAGCGGTGCCGACTACTGCGGCGTCGGCCCGATGTTCCCCACGACGACCAAGCACAAGCCCGTCCTCGCCGGGCCCGCGTATCTGCACGAGTACTTGCAAGGCTGTGACCTGCCCCACCTGGCCATCGGCGGGATCACCCCAAGCAACATCAAAGAGCTCACGGTAAAGGGCTGTAAAGGCGTCGCGATCAGCTCAGCGATCTGCGCGGCCGAAGACCCGGCAGCGGTAACGCATGCGATCTTGCATGCCTTGGCCTAGCCCTGCGAAAAGCCTTGCAAATCAGCAAAAAATCATAAACACATTCTCACGCCTGCACGCCAGCACGCCAGTCATAGATTAAGATGGATTGATGCAAGAAAGGCATACCCATTGCCCGGTTTGTGAAGTCACAAAGCTCCAACGCGCCGAATTGATGGACGGGCTCAAAGCGATGTCGTGCCCGTCGTGTAAAGGCAACTGGGTCAACGGCACCGACTACTTCGACTGGCTGGATGCCAAGTGGCAGCATGCCGCGGCTCAAACTACAACGACTGACGAGCATCCCTTTGCCGCACCCAGGCCTGACAGCGACGCTGGCAAACTCTGCCTGGATTGCGGGCGCTTTATGCGCCGTGTCGCGGTAGGACACGGCAAGACCTACCACCTGGACCGGTGCACCAGTTGTGGTGGCTTCTGGTTTGACGCGCAGGAATGGGAATCCCTGCGTGCCTCTGGTCTACACCGCGAAGCACATCAGGTCTTCACCGACGCCTGGCAGGCCGAGGTACGCCGAGAGGCACGCAAAGACATTGCTGAACGCCGGCTGACTCAGCGGCTGGGTGTCGAGGGACTGGCCCGGCTTAACGAGATCAAGTCCTGGGTCGCCGGGCACCCGCGTGGCGCAGAAATCATCGCTTCGCTTACGGCTAAGCGTGACGATTGATTTCCAGACGCCCCTACAACCGTTACAGCTTCACAGGCCTTATCTATTGTTCCGTGTATTCGCAGGCGTTGCAGCTGCGTGAGCGTTGTTGCAATTGCATGGCCGGACATGCCGCAGGCCGGGCAGTGCTGTGGTTAAATCCGATAGTTGCAATGGCGTCAGTGACAGGTGCTGGCGTCGCTGGGAATGCACATGCAACATCACGCCGTCATCTTTGATCTCAGGGGCACGCTGCTGATCGAGCCGCCGCCGCAGTTCACGCTCAACGCGACGGTGCTCCAGGCCCGGAGCCTGCACGTAGACCCGATCCGCTTCGCCTCCTGCTGGTTTGAGCACGCCCACCAGACGCCGCACGACATCGAGCTGCCGTGGATCGAGTCGAACCTGCAGGCGGTGTGTGACGACCTGGGCATCAACCTCGATCCGATGCTGCGTCGTCGTCTGGCCGAGCAGCGCGAGCGCGTCATCCGAAGAACCCTTAAACCCAGGCGTGGCGCGGTGCGGACCCTCACGCGTCTGCGGGCGGCGGGCCTGCGCACGGCCGTGGTCGGCGACGTCCCGCCGGATGTCCGGATCATGCTCCAGCAGACCGAGCTGTCCCGGCACCTGGACCTGGAGCTTCTCTCGACCAGCGGACGCTGGCGCCACGACGACCCGCGCGTCCTCAAGCGCGCGCTAAGCGAACTGGGGCTGCCCGCCAACATGTGCCTGTACGTCACCTGCGGCGGGCTGGACGAACTTGACGCTGCGGACCTCCTGGGCATGCAGCCGGTGGCGTTTCGCCCCAACGACGATCAAGACGACGAGGCTGCATCAATCCTAACGACCTACGCCGGCTACCCGGTCCTGAGCACGATGATCGAGGTGTTCTGGATGGCCACCGAGCCCGCAGGCGTTGCCTGACAGACGTTGCCCGGAAGCGCTACTGGGCGAGCGGGTTGATGCTGTCCGGCTTAATCGAATCCGGCTCGATCTCATCCGGCTCGACAGGCTCGGGCCCGGCGGTGCCGTGACGCTGGCGCTGCGTCGGCAGATCGCTGGGTAACGGCACATCCGCGGCCGCTTCGTAGAGCGGGACCCACTGACGGGCATCGGTGGTCCGCGGGAAAATCCCTTGAATGACAAGCTCATTCTGCGCGATGCGGTACCTGAACTCCTGCCCCACGGGCTGGCCCGTCTGGTCCCAGGTCAGTTGTCGGCAGATCAGTCTGTGGTACCCGTTGCTCGTGCCGGTGTACCACCAGTTGACGATGGTCGGCGGGCTATCAGGGTCGCGTTCGTGCAGGGGAACGACCGACAGCACGCCCTCGCGCAGCGCGGTCTCTTGATAGAGTGAGTTGAAGGTGTCTCGGTCGATCCGTGTGGCGGTGCAGCCGACCAGCAGGCACACGATGACAAGCAGCGGCAGGCTACGCATCCATCGATCCTCGATCAGAACCGGCGTGGCTCACGGAACTCGCGCGGCTCGCGGCGCTGCGGCGGCTCTTCGTTGGTCTGCGGGCTGCCGACGAGGTCGGCGTTGGTCTCAAAGCGGTCCAGCGCCTTGAGGAGCTGCTCGACCTGCATGACCGGGTTCATGTTCAAAAGCCGGCGACGCAGGGCATTAACGGTGACCAGTTCCTTCTTGGGCACCAGGCGTTCTTCGTTTCGCGTGCCGGACGCGGCCAGATCGATGGCGGGGAAGATCCGCTTCTCGGCGATCTTGCGATCGAGGATGAGCTCCATGTTGCCCGTGCCCTTGAACTCTTCGAAGATGACCTGGTCGCCGCGGCTGCCGGTGTCGACCAGCGCGGTGGCGATGATGGTCAGCGAGCCGCCTTCTTCGAATTTTCGCGCGGCGCCGAAGATCTGCTTGGGGATACCCAGCGCGCCTGCATCCAGACCACCGGAGAGTGTCCGCCCGGTCTGGGCCATGTTCGGAGCTGTATTGAACGCTCGGCCAAGCCGAGTCAGCGAGTCCATCAGCACAACGACGTCCTTACCCATCTCCGCCAATCGTCGGCAGCGCTCGATGGCCGCGATCGCAAGCCCGCAGTGCCGCTCGGGCGTGTGGTCGTTGCTCGAGGCCCAAACGGTGCAGGGCACGTTTCGACGGAACTCGGTCACTTCCTCGGGCCGCTCGTCGATGAGCAGCGCGAAGACTTCACACTCCGGGTGGTTGTGGTGGACGGCAAAGGCGATGTTCTGGAGGAGCGTGGTTTTGCCGGCTTTGGGTGGCGAAACGATCATGCCGCGCGTGCCGTAGCCGATGGGGCAGAACAGGTCGATCAGTCGGCAGGCCGGTGGACAGCCGGGGTACTCAAGCGTCAGTCTCGGCTCGGGCATGACGATGGTCATGTCTTCGAATCGGCGGAGGTTGGCGAAGTTGGCCGGTTCCTGTCCTTCGATCTGAAGGATGTCCTTGACGCGTTTGGCCATGGGATCAATCGCGCTGTACTTGACTTTCTTCTGATTCTGCTTGCCTTGGTACTGCTGGTAATTCTGTTGCGGCTGGGGGCCGCCGCCGAAGGGCTTGCCCAGGGAGCACTGGATCATCATGCCCGGGCGGAGGTTGTACTTTTCGACCAGGTGGCTGGGGACGACCGGGTCCTTGGGGTAGGCCAGGAAGGTGTCGCCGAGTTGTCGCAGCCGGCCGTCGGACTTGGGCCCCTGTTCGTAGACGCCTGTGACGATCTGATCGGGCTCGGCGTCGCTGTGGGATTGGGCACTGGTTTGGCCGCTCGGTTGCGAGGGGGCGTTGGCGGTTGAGCCGGGAGTCGCGTTAGCCTGTGTTGAGGGATCGACGGCTTCGCCGTTGGCGTTGGCGGCGGACTTGCGTCGCCGGCGTGATCGCCGACGCTTACGCGGCTTGGCGTCGCCCTCGCCGTTGGCCTGGT
>JBGSTE010000732.1:0-1780 GCA_041736655.1 Phycisphaeraceae bacterium
GACCTTGTGATACACGGCCACGCCGGGCGCGCCGTAACGCTCAAAGCACGCGCTCTGCGGCTTGACCGCGGGCACGATGTCGGCCACGGCGTCGATCACGCCCAGGCAGAAGCGCTCGATCGCCGCGACCGGTTCGCTGCGGTCGATCGCGTCGGGCAGTTTTTCGAGCACCGGGTCAAGCCCGACGCACACGGCAGCGCCCTTGTGTTGGCAGGCATCGAGCAGTCGGTCGGTGAAGTGTTGCATGTTGCGAATTTTACTCCACTCCGCGGCCCAGTTGCGGGCGCAAGAGCCACAGAAACGCCGGCCCGCCGATGAGGGCGGTGAAGATGCCCACCGGCACCCGGCCGACCGACGGCCGCAGGTACGCGACGAGTTCCGACACGACATCGGCTGAGACCAGCAGCACCGCGCCGAGCATCGCCGCACCGAGTAAGAGCGGCCGATGCGTCGGCCCAAGCAGGACGCGCGCCAGGTGTGGCGCGATCAGGCCGACAAAAGCGATTGGCCCGGCAATGAGAACGGCGGTAGCGGTCAAGACGCTCGCGATTAAAAGTAGCAGCGTCTTGAGCCGGGCGACCGGGACGCCCAGCGATGCCGCCTCGTCGTCGTCGAGCGTGGCGATGTCCATCACGTTGCCTTGCCAGAAGAGTAGCGCCAGCATGACAGCAGTGAGCGATGCGGCCATGAAGTCAGACAGACTCAACGCACCGCGGACCGGCAACTGGCCCATCATCCACTGCGCCAACTCGCGCAGGCCCGCGGGACCGGCCAGGTGATTGAGCAGCAGGATCGCCGAGCCGTTGATGGTGCTGAGGACAACGCCCACCAGCAGCAGCCCGAGCCGATCCACGACACCGCGCCGCCGGCTGGCAAAGAGCACGATCGCGAGCGTTGCGAGTGTGCCCAGCGCAGCGCCAAAACTTGCTGGCCCGAAAGATCGGCCGAGTTCTATGGCGATGAAGCCCTGCACAATGATGCCCAGCCCCGCGCCGGTGGAGAGGCCCAGGATATAAGGCTCCGCCAGCGGGTTTCGCAGGAGCGCCTGCAGGGCCACGCCGCTGACCGCCAGCGCGATGCCGACGATCGATGCGGTGACGGCTCGCTGCAAACGCTCACCCATGACGATGTCGGCATGGACGTGGCTTGGCCAACCCAGGCCCGTGGAGCCGATGAGGAGCCGGGCCGCGAGTGCCAAGAGCACGAGCACGACGAGTAAGCCCCAGACGATCAGCAGGCGCGAGCGACTCACAACCCGCCCCCACCGCCAACACCGCCCCCGGAAGTTATCACGCCGGCATTCAGCACCGCTGTAGTTGTATTATTGGTCGCCGTGGCGGATTTGCCTTGTTTTTCAAGGGTTTCAGGATGATCGACATCGGCGCGGTCCAGCAATTGCTCGGCCATCGCGTAGGCCTTATCGATCGCCTCGGCCCGGTCGGGGTGGATCGCCATAGCCATCTGCTTGATGACCTCCGGCAGCGAAGTCGAGGGCAGCATCGCCTGGGCGTGGCTGATGACGACACAGCGCTTGCGGGTGATCGCGTTGACATCGAGGCCTTCGAGCGAACGGAGGCGCGGGTCGTTGTCGACGATCGCCCGGCCGGCGGGCTCGATGATGAGGACGACATCGGGCCGAACCGTGACCTGCACCTGCGAGCGGGTGAGCTTGAGGTAGTCGGTCTTGAAGTCGGCGACGGCGTTGATGCCGCCGGCGAGGCGCAGCATCTCGTCGTGCGTCGCGCCCGGGCCCAGCGCGCCGAGGGTGGTCGGGTCGATG
>JBGSTE010000690.1:0-9689 GCA_041736655.1 Phycisphaeraceae bacterium
GGCTGCTCTATGCGTCGCACGACAGCAGCCGAGATTATTTCCGCAACAGTTGCCCGGAGCTTGATGCGCTGGTCGAGCTGGCCCGCGCGGACGCTCGCTGCCTTGGCGCAAGGCTGTGCGGCGGGGGCTTTGGCGGGATCACGATCCACCTGGTCGCGGCCGAGCATGCGCAGGCGTATCAAAGCGATCTCGTGAGTCGACTAGGCCAGGACACCACAAGCCCGCGCTGGTCGGCCGTGTGTGTGATCGATGAGGGTGCGCGCGGGCAAGACGTCTAGCCGCTGTGAAGCGTTGACTCGATTCACCCCGACGGCAGCAGCATGCAGAACCGGCTGAGGATTTCCAGTTCCACCGGGGTGCCCGGAGTCTGTGCGTCGCCCTGCTCGGCCAAACGTACGAGTTCGTTGAGGTCGCTGCGTTCGGCGCTAGTGTACTGGTCCAGGTCCAGCACGCCCATGCTCCAGTCCTTGAAGATCCGGCGTTGGGCGGGTCGGAGCAACAGCAGCCGAACACGGCGGTGGCGTGGATCGACCGCGATCTTTTCAAAGAGTGAATGGATGTCGGTCATGTCGCCTTCGAGTAGTTGCACGAAGTGGCCGGCGGAGTAGAAGAGCACGCCGGTGATGTCCTTGCCGGCGTTGTATCGCGCGGAGACGAACTGGATGTTGCCCAGCTCAATGGTGGTCATGGGCTTAACCGCGTCGCTGATATATAGCAGGTGCCCCAGCGTCATCCGAGTGCTCCTGTGTCAGGCTGCCGGTGAAGGTAAAGTGAAGCGAGAGTCGGTCGATGCGTGGCCGGGGCACTGACCGTATGGGGGTCAGCTCGCGCTCTATTGTAGTGCTCGGCCAGAGGATCCGATACGAAAATCCGAAAACGGCAAGAGCTTGTTAAACGAAACAGACACGCCGGAAGGCAGGAAACAGGAGAATTCCGCGGTTATTCATAGCCCTGAGCCGTCGCCAGCGCCATGTCGCGGACGCGGTTGGCCAGGGCCTTGGGCTTGAGGACCCTGCAGTGCGGGCCCATGCTCATCACCCACCAGACGATCTCGTCGAGGCCGTCGACCTTGCAGCGAAAGTGCATCGACCCGTCTTCGTGCCAGCGGATCTCCTGCGTGCTGTGCCAGTGGGTGTCGGCGATGGTCTCGGCGAACTCGGGAGAAAACCACAATTCGATGTTGTAGCGCTTGCTGCCACGGATCATCTGCCAGGCGTAGCCCAGTTGGTCGTCAAGGTCGAAGTCTTTGGGGATCGTATACGCAGCGCGGGTGGGCTCAACTTTCGTAAATCGGTTGAGCTTGAGGCAGCGCTGCTCGTCCCGGCCGTGGTGGTGGCCGATGACATACCAGGCGCGTTTGCTGAAGAAGAGCTTGTAGGGGTCAAAGAGAAAGACCTCGTCCTGGCCATTCTGTTGGCGCGGGGACTGGACGGATTCGTAGCAGCAGCGTAGCGAGAACCGCCGAACGATTGATTCGCGGACCTGGGAGTAGACGTCCTGGATGCCATCGAAAGGCCCGGCATGGGTGAGCTTGATGGCGATGTGCTTGTCCAGGCTTTCGAGTTCCTCGCGGAGGCGATGGGGCATGACGCTGCGGACTTTGGAGACAGCGCGTGAGGCCGCGCGGGTCAGCGGGATCTGCTCCCGGCCGCCGATGTGCTCGCCCAGCGCGACCAGCGCCAGCGACTCGTCGAGTGTGAGCTGCACGGGCGGCATGTAGAAGTCGCGGTGGATGCGGTAGCCGTTGGTCGCTTCGTCGTGAAAGTAGGGGATGCCCGCGCCCTCGAGTGATTTCATGTCGCGGTAGATCGTGCGGACCGTCACCGAGCAGGCCTGTGCCAACCGCTCGGCGGTCCAGCCCGACTCGCCCTGAATGAGCGTGAGGATTCGCAGCAGGCGGTGGATGCGGGTGTAGTCGGCGGGCATGAAAACTCCGGAAAAGAGACGGTGAAACGCGTCGGCTGGGCTCGAACTTCCCCAGCGGGCGGTTATAGCTTAGCGACTGCCTGTCAAACCTGACGCGAAAGCTGGACCAGCCCTGACAGGGTGTTGTCAGCAGCACCTGAACAATCCCCCTTCATGGGAGACAAAGGTGTTTATCGTGCCCACACGGGCTTGAATCCACAGGCGGGAGGCGGCTTCGAGGGGGACTTCAAGGGGGGTTTGTCGTCCGGGGCAGGCATGTCCCGGACGATATTGGCGTCGCATGCGGTGCATCTATCGCATGCGCTTGCGAGTTGGCTCTTCGCTGGTGTGGTGCTGCTGAGCGTACTGCCAGCCGATCGTGCCGAGGCGCTTGCCGTCATGCCGATGGGCGACAGCATCACCGTCGGCTTCCATGACGCGGGACAAGGCAGCTATCGATACGTGATCGCCCAGGCCCGGCCGGACATCGACATGGTCGGCCAGTACTACAGCAGCAGCAGCTTCAGCTTCGACGCCCAGCACCAGGGCGTCGGCGGCTACAAAATCGAACAGATGCTCGCCAGCTACGGCCCGGCCATCGCACAGTATCAACCCGACGTCGTGCTCCTCCTTGCGGGCACCAACAACCATTGGGACGGGCCAGACGCCGACTACGTCAACAAGTACCAGTCACTACTGACACTCATCCGTGACAACGCACCCGACGCACGGATCATCCTCGCCACCGTGCCCAAGTTTGGATACGACCGCGTCCCTGCCACCGCGTATTGGACGCAGGCCTGGGTTGATCTGCGTAACAACGAGACTTTCCCAGCCATGAACGCGGCGCTCGTGCAACTGGCCTCGACAACACCCAACGTTGATCTGGTCGACTACTACAGCCAGTTCGATCCCGCTACTGATCTGGTTGCCGACGCGGTACACCCGAATGTGGCCGGGCAGACGAAGCTCGCCGAGCTCTTCATGCAGGAATTATTTCGCAAGCCCGCGGACCTGGATCGTGACGGCGACATCGACGATGCAGACTTCGGCATCGCTTTCAGCAACTTCACCGGGCCCGGCGGGACGAACAAGCTCTCGATCCAGGGCAACCTCGATGCCGACGGCGACGTCGATGATGCGGACTTTGGCCTGGCGTTCGCCGCGTTCACCGGGCCGAGCAGCGCAAGCCAGGTGCCCGAGCCGGCGTCGCTGATCGTGTTGAGCCTCATTTTGACAGTGCTGACGAGGCGAGACCACTACCGCGCTGCATTCGCATGATCAGGCTCGACCGTGCGGTACAGGAACGCGTCAGAGGTCAGGAGACTTATGATGAGCGCGTTCATGCTCCCGCCGCTGTCGCGGTAGGCCCGGTGCGCTGCCTGGAGCACCGGCGCGTCGTTGAGCGTTTCGTTTCGGCCCATCCAGAAGCGGAAGGCGTGTCGGACAAAAACCTGCTCGGCCCGTTCGCTCTCGGCGAGCTTGCGGATCAACTCGATCGCGTTGGCGACCTCGCCGTCGAGCGTCGGGTCGCCCGAGCCGATGATCGCGCCGGACGTGTCGACGGGTTGTTCCAGTTCGGTGGTGCGGTACAGGCCCGCGTGGTTGTACATCTCAAAGGGCAGGCCCAGCGGGTCCATCTTTTCGTGGCAGGTCCAGCAGTAGGGCTCGCGCGTCACCCGCATCCGCTCGCGCAGGGTGTGGTGCGGCTCGTCGGGGAGCATCGCGTCGACGGTGATGGGCACATCGGGGATGCCGCCGCCGATGAGCCGTTCCTGGATCCATCGGCCGCGCCGGATCGCGTGGTTGTCCATCGCGTCGCTGTGCGAGACCAGCCAGCTCGGGTGCGTGAGGATCCCCAGTCGCTGACCCTCGGGCGCGGTGGCGAGGATCCGCTCGGGCCTCAGCGAGCCGTCGCCGAAGCTGCGCCAGCCGACGCGGACGTAGGTCTTTGGGCCCGTGAGCTGGGCCTTGACGACTTTCGCCTGCCGACCCGCTTCTCTTTGCTTAAGCAGTCGATCCCGCTCCTTCACAACGCGGTCGAGTTCTCGCTGGGTTGCCTTGTCATCGGGGTTAAGCTTTAACGCTTCATCCAGCGCGAACATCCTTGCCGTCAGCTCTTCGTACTCTTGATTGTTCGGATCTTCCCGCTCTTGCACCGCTTCCTGGGCGGCGGCCTGTGCCTCCTTGATCTGTTTACTGGAAAGCCGCTGACCGAAAAACACATCGTCAGACTTGGTCGCGACGACCTTGTCCGTCGTCAGGAGTTGCTTGAGCACGTCCTTGTCTTCCGCGAGGATCATCTCGACCAGGCGGTCGGTGCTGGCGCTGGCCTCGAACATCGCGCGGTAGTAGCCGTTGCCGGTGGGCGCGCCGGTCTCAGCCAGCGCGTTCGTGTCCTTGCAGATGTACCCGCCCAGGTCGTAGTCGAAGTAGTCGCGGAAGAACTGCAGCACCCTGGGCTTGCGGAAGCTGTCATCGGCCAGCAGGCGCGTCACCTCGCGCTTGACGTCCTCGCGCGTACGCATCTTGCCTTCAACGATCGCCTGGCGCAGCTGCTCGTCGGGCCGGATATAGCCCAGCGCGTGATTCACCGCCAGGCCCAGCTCCCAGTCCGCCAGCATCACCCGGCCGTACTCATCCGGCTCGCCGGCCTCGGCCAACTCAGGGCGGAACAGCGCATCGCGGTCCAGGAAAATCGCCGACAACCCGAGCACCGCGCCCTCTTCCTTGCCGAGCTTGTCGATCGAGCCCTTGACGATCGCGAGGTAGCGGCCGGACTCGGCGCTGCTGGGCGGGCGGTACGTGAGCGCTTCGAAGAGGTAGTCCACCGCGGCCCGCAGTCGCTCGTCGGTCACGCCCTCTTCTTTCATGAGGTCGTAGACCGGCGTGAGCGGGCGGAGGACCTTGGTGTTGTAGACGATCGACGTGGGCAGACCGCGGATATCGCCTTCCATCTTGTACGAGTTGGGGTCGTCGGTGATCTGCTCGGGCTTGGCGATGCTCAGCGGGCCGTAGGCCATGTAGCGGATGATGTCGTCGGCGACTTCGAGGATCTGCGTCGCCTCGGCGCTGTTGACCGAATAGAAGTCCGGGTAGTTCTCCAGCCCGTGGTCGCGTGCTGAGGCGAGCACCGCGGGCACGCTCTTGACCGCGGTGGCGTAGGCGACGGTCCCGCCCTGCCACTTGGTGATGTTGGCAGCGCCGAAGTACATCTTCAGTTCGCCGCCGTGGTTGGTCGGCACCGCGTCGCCGCGCGCTCGCAGGCCGGGCTTCTGCGGGTCAAACGCCGGCTCGGTGTTGATCAGTTCGTTAAGCCGGGTGATATGTTCCTGCGGCGTGACGCGCCAGAGCCTGGCCGGCGAAGCGGTCGGCACCAGCCTGATCCCCTCGGGCAGCGGGCCGAACAATAAAGCGTGATCGACGAAGTTGCCCTTGTTCGGGTCGCGGTGTTCGGGGAACCCGCCCTTGTCTTTCATCGTGGTCTGCAACTGGCCGACGATCCAGTCGGAGAACGCAAGGCGCTCGACGATGCCCGGCTGGGTCTTGCGCTCGCGTGGGGGCATCTCCTGCAGCGTGACCTGGGCCCAGACGGATTTCCACAGGTCCGCGTTGGTCTCGTCCACCGGGCCGAGGTCTTGCAGCGACAGCCCGCCCTTGCGGAGGTCGTTGTCGTGGCAGTTGATGCAGTAGTTGTCGAGGAAGGCTTGCGCCAGGCCGTCGAAGGGCCGATCGATCGTTTGGCCGGGCGTATAAGGCTTTTCCGGCTGCTCGTTCGTCGGTAAGGACAACGACACCGCGCCCCCGACGAGCACCGCCGATGCGAACACAGCCTTGATCACGTCAGCAGTTCCTTGATCGGCCCGTTGCCGGTGTCGAACTTCTTGGCCAACTGCTCGCTCATGTTAAAGCGGTCGACGTTCTGCCCCGCAGCCCGCAAGAGCGTCGTGTAGAGCGCGTTAAGCGGGCGCTTGCCGTCGAGCTGCGTGAAGCAGCCGGTCTTGAACGCGCCATCGAAGTTGCCCAACAGCATCACCGGCCAGTTCGCGCCGTTGGTGTGCTGCTTGTCCGCGTTGTTGCTCATGTAAACGATCAGCGTGTGGTCCATCATCGACCCGCTGCCCTCGGGCACGCTCTCGAGCGCCTCCATCACCTTCACGAGCATCCGGCTGTTGTACTGGCGGATCTTGATCCAGATCGGGTTGTCCGGCTGGGACATGTGGCCGAGGTTGTGGCCCTGCTGTTCGATGCCCAGGCCCTTCCACGAGCCGAAGATCTCGCCCCGGCCCGAGCCGATCGTCAGCGTGTTCGTGATGCCCGACATCAGCGCCGAAACACCCAGGTCAAGCAGCACATCGTGCCAGTCGGTTTCAAATTCGGGCGTGGTGTAGCGGTCGTCGACCTTGGGCGCGAACTTGCGGAGGTGGTCGGACACGGTGGCCAAACGGTCGCGCAGGCCGTTGATCTGTTCAAAGCCCTTGACGTACTGGCCGTAGCGCTGCTGGTCGTCGGTCGGTAGGGACCGGCCTTGCTCGGCGGCGAGCTGTTCGATCTGCTGCATGACGTCCGTGCGGGCCTCATGCTGGCGTCGGATGTCGCCGGTGGCGATCCCGCCGTAGAGCATCTGGTAGAGGTGGTTGGGGTTGCTGTGCATGAAGATGGGCTGGCCCGCGCCGCTGGCTGAGAGCGTGGCGTGGGTGGGCTTGCCGGACATGTTCTCGAGTGAGTCCATGCCGATACACAGGTGTGGCAGCAGGGTCTGGGGCAGGGCCTTGCTCAGTTCGTGGTCGATGGTCACGCCGCTCGGTGGCACGCCGTCGCCGCCGCGGTACCCGCCGAGGGCGCCGAAGAAGGCGCTGTGCGACGGGCTGGTGTGCAGGCCGTGCAGCCCGTTGATGATGTGCATCCGCTCCTTGTAAGGCTCAAGCGGGCTGATCGGCTCGGGCAGCTTGGACTTGGCCAGCGAGCCGCTGTGCGTCGTGCCCTTGGGGATGCAGGTCAGCGGGTCAAAGCCCTGGTTCTGGAGGAAGAAGATGATGCGTTTGGGTGTCGAAGTGCTGCCGGCCAGTGGACTGACCGAGCCTTGCGTGACGCCTGCCAGGGCCTGTGCCGGGAACAGCCCGCCGCCCAGGGCAGCGCCCATCCCCGTGCCGACGATCCCCCGCAACATGGTTCTTCGTGTAATTGGCATGAAAGCTCCCAGGGACGGACTCTTTGCCGGGCCAGTTGTTACGGACCTGGCCGATCTCCGCTGCAAATGTTCGGCCGACGTTTGCCACAGGATCAGTCAAGCAGAACCGCCTGCGAACGAACAAACGAAGTCTACCGCGCCGATCAGAGCCCTCAAAGCCCTGCCCATTGAGAATCGGGTTCTTGACGGTTTGACGCCCTACGATTGGGTTGTTGTTTGGGGTGAGTGATGGTTCGATTCATGGGGCTTAGGCTTGATCGCGGTGCTTTCCAATCTGATCTACGGCCTGACGGTGCTGCTCGTCGTCGTGACGGCTGCGCCGCTGTTGCCGGTGGGCTGGTGGTTCGTGCGGTTGTGGGATTTTCCGCGGGTTCAGGTCGCCTGCATCGCGTTGGTGACGGGGTTGGGGCTCGCTGGGCTTGTGGTGTGGGAGGGCGAGTGGACGCTTTGGCCGAGCCTGGCGCTGTGTGTCCTGACGGCCGTCGTGCTGTGGCAGGTGTCGCTGATGCTGCCGTTCACGCGGCTGTGGCGGGTGGAATTGCCGGCCGGGGATCCGGACGCTGAACAGGCGCTGCGTCTTGTGGTGGCGAACGTATGCTTCGAGAACGAACAGCGTGAACTGGCTTGCCGGGCGATCATGGAACTCGACTGCGACTTGCTGCTGATGATTGAGATCGATGAGCACTGGGACCGGGCGCTGGAGCCCTACCGGAAGGACTACCCGCACCGCAGCGAGCACATCGCGGGCGAAGGGGTTGGCATCTGCCTGTGGTCGCGGCTGCCGATCGAACGGGTGCGGGTGAAGTATCTGGTGTCGGACAAGCGTGCGTCGATCCACGCGGCGGTGAGAGATCGGGTCGGCGAGAGGTTTGAGTTTGTGGGGGTGCACCCGACGCCGCCGGCGCTGGCGGACAAGGCGCGTCAGGAGCGTCACGACAGCCGGATCCGTGATGCGGAACTGATGATGATCGCCAAAGCGATCGAGGGCCGGGCGGACGAAGGCTGGGTTGTGGCGGGGGATCTGAACGATGTCGCTTGGTCGCACACGACGCGGCTGTTCAAGCGGATCAGCGGGATGAAAGACCCGCGTGTCGGGCGTGGGATGTACAACACGTTTCACGCTCAGCGCCCGTTGATGCGTTACCCGCTGGACCACGTGTTCCTCTCAGCGACGATGCGGATCCTACGGATCGCGCGGCATCGCGTGCCCGGCTCGGACCACTTCGCAATGCTCGCCGAGATCCAGACGGGTCGGCCGTCCAATGATCCGTCACCGCAGACCAGACCGGACGCTTCGTCGACCCAGGAGGCGAACGAGATCATCGAGGAGGGCGTGGAAGATACGGAGGGTGGTAAGAGGGGCTGAGGGATTTTCGGATTTCAAATGGCGGAGGGTTTAATGCTGAAATCCGAATGTCGAATGGCGAATGTCGAAATCTGAACCCCGAACCCCCAATCTTAAATCCATCCGGGCCTTCGCCTTGGCTCAGCGCCGGCATCATTACAGTTGGGATGGCTGCGTGCAGGAAGCTTGTCGGCTTCATTCAGGTGCCGCAGAAGGTTTGGTATCGGCAGGCGTCCGGCGGCGGGGGCGATAGATAAGGCTTCTGATTTTCGTGCTTTTCGTAGGGGTTCTTGAGGGCTTCGAGCAAGTGGTGCAGGGGTTGCAGGTCGCCTGTACCGGCGGCGGCGAGCACTTCCTCGACATGGTGGTTACGCGGGATGATGCTGGGGTTACTGCGCCACATCAGGTCCAGGGCGTCCTGCATGGGCCTGTCGTTTTGTTTGAGCCTGCTCTGCCAGCGGGCGTGCCAGTTGAGAAAGGACGGTTGTGTATAGGGCTCGTCGGCTGGCGGGTCTGTTTGGGCAAGATCGCGGAAGGTGTTGGTGTAGTCGGCCTCTTGTTCTTTCATCCAATTCAAGAGGTCCATGATCAGTTGGAGGTCGGCATCGTGGGCCCCGAAGAGGCCGAGCTTGCCGCGCATCATGTTGAGCCAGTTTTCCTTGTAAATCAAGGGGAATCGGTTGAGCGTATCCTCCGCCAGCTCGATCGCCCGGTCGGTGTTTTCATCGATCAGCGGGAGCAGGGCCTGGGCGAACTGCGTGAGGTTCCAGAGGGCGATGGCGGGTTGGTTGGCGTAGGCGTATCGGCCGTGGTGGTCGATGGAGCTGAAGACGGTGCCGGGGTGGTAGACATCCATGAAGGCGCACGGGCCGAAGTCGATGGTTTGGCCGGAGAGGGCCATGTTGTCGGTGTTCATGACGCCGTGGATGAAGCCGACGCGCATCCAGTGGACGATGAGCGTGGCTTGTCTGTGCATGACGGATTGAAGCAGCGCCAGCGCGGGGTTGTCCGCGTCGATGAGATCGGGGGCGTGGCGCTTGAGGGTGTATTGCAGGAGCGTGTTGAGGTGGCCGGTGTCGCCAAGGCCGGCGGCGAACTCGAAGGTGCCAACGCGCAGGTGCGAGTCGGCGACGCGGGTGAGGACCGCGCCGGGCAGGAGCGTTTCACGCTGGATCAACTGGCCGGTGGCGACGACGGCGAGCGATCGCGTCGTGGGGATGCCCAGCGCAGCCATCGCCTCGGAGATGA
>JBGSTE010000025.1:0-1428 GCA_041736655.1 Phycisphaeraceae bacterium
GCGCGAGCCTGCTCCCAAAAATTTTTTTCAACAACGCCGTTCACCGCTTCCATCTGCATGACAAACTAGGTAGACTTCTTCCAACGCTGGCACGGATGCCGGCCCACAACGCCCTGACGCCTGTCTCGTCTTGCCCGTCAGAGCCGCAACGGAGTGCTCACCATTCCCGCTCGTGTGATTGCCAGTGTGTTCATGTTGCTCTGCTTTGCAGGGACCATTATCGTTGGCTTGATCAACGGCAATGGCTGGAAGTCGATCATGCTCAGCGCGACGATCGTCGCGTTTGTGGCCTGGGTCATCGGGTCCGTGATCGGCGCGCTCGCGCTACGCAGCGTCAACGAGCAAATCGAACTGCACCGGCAGCAGAACCCGATCCCCACCGAACACCAGAACGCGGACAGCCGCATCGACAAGAATCGGCCGGCGATCGGCTGAGTTTCGACTTAGGTATCCCACGGCCGATGCGTCGGCTGACATGCATCGCAACCCACAACATGCCACGCCTACGCAAGCAAGCGACGCGGCATATCGGTCAAGGAGCAGACCATGGCCCGAATCAGGCACATCACAAGAAAACCAACCCAGGACGAGCTCGATGCCATCAAGAAGGTCTGGGTCAAGTACAAGGCCAAGCCCACCGAAGCCATGCGTAACCAGCTCATGGAGTTCTATCTCCCGCTCGTACGCTACAACGCCGAACGCGTCCACACCAAGCTCCCCGATGAGGTCGATGTCGACGACCTCATGTCCGCGGGCATCTTCGGCCTGATGGACGCGATCGACGCCTTCGACATGGAGCGTGGTGTCAAGTTCGAAACCTACTGCGCCCCGCGCATCCGCGGCGCCATCCTCGACGAGCTGCGGTCCATGGACTGGGTCCCGCGCCTGGTCCGCTCACGCACCAGCCAGCTCAACGGCGCCCGCGACAAGTTCGAGATGCAGCACGGCCGAAGGCCCACCGACGACGAGCTGTGCGACAAGATCGGCGTCGACCAGGAGGAGTACGCCAAGATCCGCAAGGACGCCGGCGCGGTCTCGACCGTGTCGCTGAGCCGAAAGTGGTTCGAGACCGACTCGAACAAGGACGTCCGCGAGATCGACGTGCTCAAGGACACCCGGCAGGTCAACCCCTTCACGGCCGTGCAGAAGCGCGACCTCAAGGACATGATCACCAAGGGCCTGACCCGCGCCGAGCGACTCATCATCATCCTCTACTACTACGAGGAGATGACGATGAAGGAGATCGGCGTGACGCTGGACCTCTCCGAGTCACGCGTGAGCCAGATGCACTCGTCGATCCTCGCGCGACTCAAGGCCCAGCTCCAGCACCGCACGACGGACATCGACGAGGCGGAGTGATCGACGATTTTGACTCGACGTGTAGCGGGTGACGCGCAGCGTCCCGCGCGATCAGGCGTAATCCGATTC
>JBGSTE010000036.1:0-2513 GCA_041736655.1 Phycisphaeraceae bacterium
GGAGGTCGACATGAACGTCGCGATGGACAGCCGGGGCAACTACATCGAGGTGCAGGGCACGGGCGAGAAGGGCGTCTTTAACCGCGAGCAGTTGGACACGCTGCTGAACCTTGCGGGCAAGGGGATCAAGCAGTTGATGAAGGTCCAGCGGGCGGCATTGTGATGTGCGATGTTCGATGTGCGAAGTACGATGTATGACCCAGTCGGATTGACTATGCTATGTATCGGTGCAGAATCGTGAAGGACCGTGGTGTGCGCAGTTGGATACGAGATCGCACATCACAGATCGAACATCGCACATCGAACATCGCAGATCGAAATGCCCTGGACGCTCTACCGTTACATCCTCCGCGAGTTGATCAAGGTGCTGGTGCTGACCACGGCGGTGATGGTGGTGGTGCTGAGTTTTGGCGCGGCGATCGGGCCGATGAGTGACTGGCTGCTGAGTCCGTTGTCGCTGGTGAAGTTTGTGCTGTACACGATGCCGACGGTGTTGGGTTTTGCGCTGCCGTTTGCTGGCGCGTTCTCGGCGACGGTGGTGTTCCACGGGATGACCAAGGACAACGAGGTGCTGGCCTGCCGTGCGTGCGGGCTGAGCTACAGCCGGATTTTTGCGCCGGTGGCGGGGCTGGGCCTGGTGCTGATGATCGTGCTGCTGTTACTGAGTAACACGATCGTGCCCGGGTTCTGGCGTGCGGCCAAACGTACGGTCGAGGGCGACGTGCTGGGCATCCTGGTGAGCCAGCTCAATCAGAACCGGCCGTTTATTTTCGGCGACGACGGGCTGGTGCTCTATGCCGACGCGGCGGAGATACGTGAGCCGCCGGAGAACAGCCTCGCCGGCGGGCTCAAGGCTGAGCAGCTCATCGTGATGAAGAACGTGGCGGTGGGCCAGTTTGATCAGCAGACCCATCGGCTGCTGAACGACACGACGGCGAGCGCGGCCAGTGCGCTGTTGGTGCGTGATGCGTTTGGCAAGTCGTTCATCACGCTACGGCTGGTGGACCCGGTGTTTTTTGATGCCGTGGGCGGTGAATTGCAGGCCGCGGACATCGGCCAGTTCGGTGACGTGGAGATCGACCAGCCGCTGGAACTACCCAACCCGATCCAGGACGAGGCGGTGTTCTTCACCTTTGAAGACCTCATGCGTCTCAAGCGCCACCCGCACGATTTTGACATGGTCCGGGCGGCACAGGCCGACCTCTCGGCTGCGGTGACGCGACAGCAGTTGATCCATCTGATGAGGAACGACCTGGCACGCGGCGGTGCGGGCGAGGGGTTTGTGCAGCTTAAGGGCGGGCTTGCCAATGACTACTACCGGCTCAGCGCAGCGCTGGCCGAGCCGAGCGACGAAGGGCTGCGACTACTCGGCACGGACAAGCTGCGTGTGACGGTGGATCGATATGACAATGCGCAGATGATCGGCGAGCCTTTGCGGCGGTTTGAGGCGGAAGTTGCGGAGGTCGAGGTGTCGACCGGGCGGTTTGATCGTGAGCCGGCGGTCCGCATCACGATGCGCAATGTCCGCGTGCTGTCGCTCAACGGCATCGACCCGGCGACGAACAAGCAGGAGCAGGTCATCGGCCCGGTGCGCTATCCCGTGCAGGTGCTGGGCGTGGACCCGTCGACGCTGACGGCTGAAGAACTCAACGACTGGTCCCAGCGCGAGTCGATCCGCGAAGCCCCGTCGGTGCGGCAGGCCCGGGCGATGCTGCGTTTCCGCATCATCCAACTCAAGTACCTGATCGATGCGGAGTTGTACGCACGGCTGGCGACCTCGCTGGCGACGCCGCTGCTCTTGGTCCTGGGCACGCTCCTGGCGGTGCAACTGCGGGACCAGTTGCCGCTGGTGGTTTTTTTCTGGGCGTTTATGCTGGCGATCGTCACGCTGGTGATGATCCACACCGGGCAGAACATGGCCATGCGTATCAGCCTCGAAGAAGTGCAGGCCGGCCGAAGTCTGGATCGCGCCATCGGCGTGGCGGTCCTGTGGGGCGGGAACCTGATCCAGCTGCTGGTCATCGCGCGTTTGTACCTGAAGGTCACCCGAAACTGATCCCTCACCATGCGAATCCTTGACCGGTACATCATCAAGCAGTTCGTGCAGAACTTCGTCATCCTCGGCGTGGTGCTGGCGGGGCTGTACATGCTGGTGGACTTCATCATCGACCTGGACGAGTTTCTCAAGGCCGGCCGAGCCCACGCGAGCGAGCGTGGCGGGGTGCTGCTGTCGACGCTGTGGGTGATGGCCGACTACTACGGCCCGGTGCTGCTCTTGATTTATTCGGCGATGTCGGGCCTGCTGGTGGTTGCGGCGATGGGCTTCACGATCGCGCAGATGCAGCGGGCCCGCGAGCTGACGGCGATCCTCGCCAGCGGGGTGAGCCTGTATCGCGTGGCGGCGCCGGTGCTGGTCGCGGGCTTCCTCTTGAACCTCGTCGTGCTGCCGGTGCAGGAGCTGGCCATCCCGCAACTGGCGGAGAAGCTGGTGCGGTCCAAGTCGCAGGTCGGCA
>JBGSTE010000051.1:0-6363 GCA_041736655.1 Phycisphaeraceae bacterium
GGGATTTGGCCATGCGAATAAGATATCGGCAGGATGGGATCAATCGCTCGCAGCAAACTTGACGCGTGATCAATGCTTCTCTGTGTGCCACTGACAAGCGGAGTCTGCGGAGCTTGTGAGTGCGTTGTCGTGAAGCACTGACAAGGCTCAAAGCAGCCTTGTCAGTGGCACGCACAGGACAACGGTCATGCGGTCTGCACTAGTCGAGAGCGTCTGACTCGGCGGAGCAAGCCCGCCGGCTAACACACACGACGCGAGGCCCCGTTAGCCGGCCCGCTTGCCGGGCCGATCGAGTGCTCGGGCGTCGCCTTGCAGGCGACGGCTAACCGAACGCGCGGATGGCAGACAGAAAGGATATCGGTTTAGAGTCGGCTCTTTGCCCAGAGCCAGGCGAGTGCAGTTGCGATGAGCCCCATCGTCAGGCCAAAAATGCCAAATCCAAGCGGAGCGGGTGGACCCCAACCCCCGACGATGGCATAAATCAGGCAGCTGCAAAGACTGCTGACCAGAAAGCCCATTGAAATCATCGACACGTACAGTAGACAATAATCTTGATGTTGTTTGTGCCGGGGTAGATAGATGATCGAGCAAGCCAGACCGATCGGCAGCATCAAAAGAAAAAACTCGATGACTCCTTCTTGCCAAACCCACACGCGACGAATGACAAACTGTTTGTCGGCTTCTGCAGGCAAATCATCGAAAACGTGAACGAATTCAGAATAAGCTGGTACAGGTGGTGGAAAGAAGAAAAATGCCCGATCGAGATCGATGATGCACGTGCTAATTCCGGTCCATAGATGCCCTTCGTAAGCGCCTCGGCCTATCGTAAATATCGCGGCTAACAAAATAACCGTAAGCACGCTATATCTGGTGATCACACGCCGGAACGAACCATCGAGGCCTGATCCTGGCCTATGAGCGCCATCAACAATCAGCTTATTCATCTTCGGCCTTTTCCGTATCGCTCCCGGTCTGCTTGATTCGTTCAAGCACATTGTGACGCGCGATCGCTCGTGCTGTCGCCCCTTGTTTCCAGAACCAGAACAGGATCGCACCCATCACGTTCAGAGAGATTAGCGCCAGCGCCCAGATGAGCTTGTCGTATCGGCCCGGGAACACGGTGTCCTTGCAGTTCATCAGGCTGATGAATTGTACGAGCCAGAAAATAAACAGGAAAATACCGAGAACAACCGCGCAGCAACTTAATAAGCTACCTATATCTGCTTCGGCGAGTATCAAGATTCCCCCAATCTTAAGTAGTCACCCCGCGCTGCTCGTGATGCATCGCGAGATCGGGTTGAGTAGTTCCGGGACGAGTTTGTCGATCGCCAGTTGGCCGCAGCGTTCGGCCAGTTCGGGCAGGTAGGTTTGCATGTGGTCGATGGAGTCGACCGGGCCGTACTTGCGGACGGTCAGGAACAGGGAGATCGGTTCGTCGCGGTATCGGCCGGCCATGCCGCGGCGGGACTTCTGGCGGGTCTTGACTTCGAAGTAGGCTTGTAGGGTGCCCGAGTCGTTGAGGTTGACCGAGACGAAGGGCTGGCAGTCGAGCACCCGGCCGCCGGGCACGTCCATGACTTTGCCCAGCGGGGTGTCGGCGAAGAGGGCCTGGTAGACGACCTCGTCGTGGTTGGATTCGCACTCGAGGTCAAAGCCAAAGGTCAGCTCGACGAAGTCGACATCGAGCGGGCTGATGGACAGGTGGTAGGGGATCTGCTGGAGGATGAAGGTGTGGAAGTCCATGGCCTGGGCCATGGTGTCGGGGTTGACGTGGCCGGCGCGGATGGAGTTGCGGCGCATAGCCAGCCACTGGTAGCGCGGGTCGTCCTTCTTGCGGGCCGACTCGAGCGCGAGTTCGCCTTCGTACCGGCGGAAACGGCTCATGGCGGGCAGCTGCTGGCGGATGCGCTCGAAAAAGTGCAGCGAGGCCTCGCGTTCGGAGGGCAGGTCCATCTTCACGGCGAGCTTCTGATTGATATAAAAATCGGTGCAGAGGGCGCCGAAGCTGGTGGCCATGGTTGGCGGTCCTTGGTTGGGGGTTTTCTCGCCGGGGCTTGCAGGCGGATTTCTGACCCTGCATCATACCATTGTAGGCCGCAAGGGGCGAAGATCACGGGGCTTCAGAGGGTGCTTCGACTGCGCTTGGGGCAATGATTTCCTGTATTGACACGCGAAAACTCCGGTGTTTGGGGGATTTAGAGGGTTTGCCAGCCGTATGCCTCGCCATGCAGAGCCGATCGCATGGGGGCTGACGCGAAATGTCTTGCAGTTCAAGGACTTTGATGCGATATTGTTTTACAGGACCAGGAACCCAACGCGATGGTTGCACAGACATTCAAGCTGCAGGAGGCCACGAAGGCGGTGATCGATGCCGCGGTCGCATCGGGCCGATACGCCTCGGCGGAGGACTATTTGGCGGACCTGGTGGCGCGCGATCACCAGCGGGTGGAGGCATAGCGTCAGGCCGGTGATTATCTGGCAGCCAAGATCCAAGCGAACCGGGCATCGGGGTACGTCAGCATGACCAGTGAAGAGCTTCGGCAGGACATGGAAGAGATCCACCGGAGCATCACGCGGGGTGAGAACGGGGGATGATGACGCCTTATCGTTTCACCCGAGAAGCGATCAACGAGTTCCGTGCCTTGCAGGCCTATTTATCCCAACACAGCGAACAGGCGGGCGAGAACTTTCCGCAGTGCGTGCAAGAGACGATCGATCGTTTGAGCCTTTGGCCTCAGTCGGGCCACGTGGTTGAATTCCAGGGCGTTTTGCATCTTTCACTGCGGATGACACGGTCAAAAGCTTCCGCAACTACATCATCATCTACAGCTACGATGGCAACATGCTGACGATCGAGCACGTTTTTCATGGCTCACAAAACTGGGTCCGGGTTTTGTTCCCGGAGTAGGACGCATCACCCCTCAAACAAGTGCAGGTACGCCGTGGCCGAGTAGAACTTGAAGTTCACTTCGCGGAGGTATTCGACCGCGCCGGCGTCCTTGACCTTCTGCACGAGCAGGTCGATCTGGCGCTGGCTCTTGTAGCTGGCGATGGCGTCGAGCTTGGCCTGGAACTGGTCGGCCTCGCACTTGAGCTGCAGGTTCGGCGGCTCGGGGAAGTCGCAGTAGATCGCCATCTCGTACACCGCCGGCACACGCGTCGGCTCGCCCAGCTCCGGCCAGATCGCGCCGGCGGCGTGAAAGAGACAAATCTGCATCTCGTTGTAAACCACCTGATGGTCCGGGTGGTAGTCCATCGGTGAAGGCAGGAACAGCCGGTGCGGACGAATCTCCCGCAGCTTCTGCACGAACGCGTTTTGCAAACCCGTGTACCCCGCGTACGCCGGCTCACCGGCCTGCGCCGGCCGACGACCTAAGTAAGGCGAGAGGTTGCAGTCCGGGAAGCCGAGCATGTGGATCTTGCCCACATCCTTCAGGCCAAGACGGTGCGACGACTCGATCAGCTCGGCCTGTCGAACCTGCGCGATGGTGTCTTTTTCCTGAAGCGAGCAGTAGCCCATGCGACCGTCGGTCGCCGCGAGCAGGTGGACGTTGACACCCGCCTCGCACGCGGCCTTGAGCCAGAGGCCTCCGCCGATGGCCACGTCGTCATCGTGCGGCGCGGCGAAGAGCCAGGTCTCGTTGGCGACGCGTTCGCTGCCGGTGATCCCTTCGAGGGTCTGGTATCGGCGGACGCCGCTGCGTGAACTTCTTGCGTATTGAAAAGCCATGGTGGAGGAGTTAGGAGTGAGGAGTTGGAAGTCAGGAGAAATACTATAGGTAAGTCGTGAGCTTAAGATGCGATTAAGTGAGTTATAACCCCGCAGCCCACTTGACGAGTTGCATGAACAGTTTCGCGTAGTGTTGGCCGACCTCGACCGGGTTCGCGCCCGGTGCGTGGCATGCGACGCGCGTGCTCGCGTCTGCGGGTGTCGTGCCCCAGTCCACCAGAGGCCCGACCCAGTGCGGGGCCGCATCCGTCGCCAGGCATGCTGTGCGGGCTGGGCCGCTTTCACGGACTACGAGCATCGGGTCGATCGTGCTGTCGGTCACGACAAAGTTTTCACCATGGCGTGTTACACGCTGACGCACCACATCGAGCAGGGTCTGCGCGTCGGCCTTGGCGGCAAAGCGGTTGTACCCGCCGATCGCCGGTGGCCGGGCATCCCACGGCAGGCCGGCCGTGATCGCATGCGCGCACACGCATCGCAGCATTGCCGGCTGATCGTGATTGATCCGGTCATCGACGCTGCTCATCATCACCGGCAAGAGGTCGGCGACGGGTGAGCGATCCCAGTCCCCGCCCAGGCCGTGGAAGCTCTCCCAGCCACCAATCATCAGCAGGCCCGCGCCGTTGCGATGCGCCGCAACGATCAGGTCGTGTCCCGCCGGCTCAAGCGAAGCGGCGGGGTAGTCGCTGAGGATGATGAGTCTGCGTTGGCCGGCCTTGAGTGCATCTAGCGCCGAGGCGTTACTCGGCAGGTAATCAAACGCCAGGCCCGCGCGGTGCATCACGCCCGCCAGATAGCCCGCCGCTTCGTGGAGAAACGTATCGCCCAGGTACAAAATCGGTTCAGTGGTCGGCATGGTGCGGGCATCTTAATATCCATCACGCATCAACGACCAAGAAGTTCATCGCTGCGGGCGGAAGGACGGTGGGTCAGTTTGAATGGTGGGACAGGCTTCCAGCCTGTCATGCCGCGAACAATCAAGTATGACAGGCTGGAAGCCTGTCCCACCTGAAGCCAAAAGTCTCACCACAAACCGTATGATGCACCTCCCAACCCCAATCCCCAACCCCTGAACCCCAACCCCCACACGCACCATGCTCCAAGGCAACGCACTCATCGGACAGTCCGGCGGGCCCACGGCCGTGATCAACGCCTCCATGATCGGCGTCGTCGACGCCGCGAAAAAAGCCAAGGCTATCCGCCGCGTCTTCGGCATGCGATTCGCCATCGAAGGCGTACTCAACAACTTCCTGCTGGACTTAACCGGCGAATCCGATGAAACACTCAAGGCAGTCCGCTACACGCCCTCGTCCGCGCTCGGCTCCTCACGCCTTAAGCTTCAGCCCGAGCATTTCCCGGTCATCCTCAAGCGGCTCAAGCAGTACGACATCCGCTATTTCTTCATGATCGGCGGCAACGACACGATGGACACCATCCACCGCGTCGTCGAGTATGCCGGCGCTCACGGCTACGAGCTGCGCGGCGTGGGCGTTTCCAAGACCGTCGACAACGATCTTTATGGCACCGACCACACGCCGGGCTTCCCGTCCGCGGCGCGCTACGTGGCGCTGTCGATTCAGCAGGGCGGCTTACTGAATCGTGACATGCAGAAGGTCGACCAGTTCAGCGTCTTCCAGACCGTCGGGCGAAGGGCCGGTTGGCTGCCCGCTGCGGCGGCCGCGGCGCGGCGCTTCAAGGGCGACCCGCCGCACATCATTTTGATGCCCGAGCGGGCGTTTGATGAAAAGGCATTCCTTGCGAAAGTTGAGCAGACGCACAAGAAGTTCGGCTACGTGTCGATCGTGTGCGGTGAAGGCGTCAGCCATGCGGACGGCACGCCGATCTCCGCGTCGACGACCAAGGACAAGTTCGGCAACGTCGAGTTCGGCGCGATGGGCGGGACCAGCGCCGCGATGGCGATCCATAAATTACTCAGCAGCACCTTCGGCTGGCGCGGCGAGTTCCAGGTCGTCGAGTCTCTGATGATGTCGGCCCAGGACCGCGCGGTGAAGCTCGACTACGACGAGGCCTACGGCTGCGGCAAAGAGGCCGTGCAACTGGCGGTCAAAGGAACGTCCGGCGTGATGGTCACGATCGAACGCGCGAACAAGAAGGGCCAGCCCTACAAGGCCCGCTTCGGCACCGCGCCGCTCGCCAAGGTCGCCAACTTCGAACACCAGATGCCCGACCACTACATCAGCAAGGACGGCATGGACGTGACGCCCGCGTTCATGGACTACATCACCCCGCTCGTGGGCGAACTGCCAACGCTCGGACACCTGACGATCAAGAAGGCGAAAGCGTAAATCACTTATATTGAAAGGTGGGATGGGCGTCCCGCCCGTCGTTGCGGCGCAGCCGCAAATCAGTGCCGGGAATCCGAATTCATTTGAGACGGGCGGGACGCCCATCCCACCCAACCGTTGATCTGAAAATAACTGCAAAATAACATGAACCACAACGCCCCCTACACCAACTTCGGCCTCTGCAAGGACATGCTCGCGGCACCCGACATCGTACGCGCCTTTGATCCGTCGCTCTTCAGCGAGGCGGCCGAGGCACTTAACGATATCGGCAACCTGCACCTGACCGGCGAAGGCTCGTCGCGCCTGTTCCCCGCCAAGCACGCGATC
>JBGSTE010000061.1:0-1056 GCA_041736655.1 Phycisphaeraceae bacterium
GGCCGACCGGTGCGTCGGTCATTTGGGCTGGTCGGATTCATCGCTTGCCTGTTCATCACGTCAGTCTTCCGTGGGGTTTAGTCCATCGGGGTTTAGTACCTCGGCACACTCGGCGCTGGCGGGAGTCTGCGGTCGATGCCTTCATTGGTCAGGACCGCGCGCGACTCGATCAGCGTCCACTGCCCCGGCGGGCCGGGCGACTCGCTGTCACGCGATGCGGGGGTGTAGCTGCCCGATTCGCTGGCGAGCGTGAAGACCTTGCTCGCCAACGGCACGGTCAACGCAAACTCGTGGCGGACGCGGACGCCGATCGCCTCCTTGGGCGAGAACTGCGTCAGGCCGGTGACTTCTTCAAACCGCACCGAGTCCGAGTCGTTGCCGGGTATGACTTTTTCGAGCACGACCTCGGTGTGGTTCATCGCGTAGAAGAGGCGCTTGGCGAGCATGTTGTCGACCCAGGCCGGCGAAGACTTGCCCTGCGCCGAGTACACGCCGTGCACACCCGCGACGATCTCGCTGGCGGAGACCAGCGCGCCGTTCTCGCTGCCGCTGACCGGCAGCACGCCGATCATCGCCGCCGAGGTGATCGCATCAAACTTGTCCGACCCGCGGACGGGCATGAGGTAGTTGCTCGGCTCAGTTGATGTCATCGGGATCTGCACGATCGCCGAACGCGCCGCAGCAAAGGCCGAGTACTGCACGTAGAACAACCCGGTAAAGACCAGCGAGGTCTGTAGCAGCAGCAGCGTGACAAACAGCAGCACCGGCGTGACCAGCACAAACTCAATCATCGCCACGCCCGAGTCGTCGGCCAAACGCTTTCGCATGCAAGCGACGCGCTGCCCGGCCGTCACGCGACGCAGCCGAACAGCAAGCAGCAACAACAACGCGACGCAGCCCAGTGCAATCGCGAGCAGCGTCAGCGCCGGCCCGCTGGTCAGTGTCGACCACCACCAGCCCTGCGAAGCAGGCGCATCAAATTGTGAAAGCAGGAACAAGCCGGTCATCTCCAATGCTTTATCGGCACGTTGATCCGCGTACAGGATCAACGCACGA
>JBGSTE010000702.1:0-10315 GCA_041736655.1 Phycisphaeraceae bacterium
GGCCTGCTGCACGACGACCTGCAGCAGACCCTCGTCGCCGCGCAGATGCAGATGGAGAACGTGGACGACATCGACCCCCAGGCGCGCACCCAGCGGCTCGAACGGGCGTATCGCTTCCTCGGCCTGGCCCTGGATTCCTGCCGGCGATTGACGACCCAACTCCGCCCGCCGGCGCTCTATGAAGAAGGGCTCGTGCCGGCACTTCGCTGGCTGGCGGCCGATACCGCCGAGCGTTTTTCCCTGAATGTGACCTGCCGGTGCGACGCAGATGTCATCCCGGTTTTGCCAGACGACATCAAGGCGATGCTTTTTGAGGCCGTCCGCGAACTACTCTTTAACATCGTCAAGCATGCAGACGCCCACAACGCGACGATCCGGGTGGACCGCCCGGACACACAGGCCCTGCTGATCACCGTCTCCGACGACGGCTGCGGCTCTGAACTCACAACGCTGCCCGAACTCATGAAGGGCCGACACGGGCTTTTCGGCATCCATCAGCGGCTGTCGGATTGGGGCGGCGGGCTGTCGGTCCATTCCCAGGCCGCCGCGGGGATGAGCATCACGATGACGCTGCCGCTCAGAGACCTGAACACCCACCACGCCGACTCGCCGGAGGAAGACGCCGCGGCCAGCGATACGACATCGCCGGGCACGGTTCAAACGACCGATCGCGGGGTTGTCCGGGTCCTGATCGTTGACGATCACCAGATGGTCCGCGAGGGGCTGTGGTACGTCCTGGAAGAGGATGATCGCATCGAAGTGGTTGGTGAGGCGGCCGACGGTGCCGAGGCATTGGAAGTTGTTGCCAGGACCCGGCCGGATGTCGTGCTCATGGACCTGAACATGCCGCGGATGCATGGGTCTCAGGTCACGCGGGAGATCCTCAAGCGCTGGCCAGAGACGCGGGTGGTGGGTTTTTCGGTTCAGGTCGACCGTGCGACGGAGCAACTGATGCGTGAAGCCGGTGCGGTCGCGTTACTCTCCAAGACATCGCACGCCGATGTGGTAAGAAGCACAATCCTGCAGGCTTTTGAGTTGCCTTATACAGGGCCGACAGAGGACGCGCCCGGCTGATCATCATTTCTCGCGCGTCTCTTCAACATGTTCACGTGAGCATTCATCCGTAGCCGCCGCGTAACACGCGGGGTTCGAAACATGCAAAGCGTTGAGTGTGTCAACGTGCAAGGCCCAATCGCAAGTACGTCATCGCTCGACCCCCGGGCGTTGCCCGGCGGCTACGGCCTACGCACACGCGCTTTGATTAAATGGGATCCGTATAAGTCCAGGTAGAACGCTGGCAGGCGGCCGGCTCGTTGCGAGCCCGACTCATCCCAGGACCACCCCCAGCGCCCCAGGAGACGCTCATACAGCGGCGGCGTAGCGCACGGGGACAGCGTGAGTTTGAGATAACCCAGTTGCCGGCACTGGTCGACCGCGAAGCGCAGCATCTTGATCGCCAGCAGCGTCTGGCGCAACACCGGCTCGACACACACCCGTTGAATATGTGCCGTGTGCGGCGCTGGCGACTGGATTTGCACCAGGCCCACGATCGACCCGCCCGTGTCCGCCACCCAGACCCGCTGGCCCTTCTGAGCCCGTCCCAATCCATTGCCATCAACGGGCACACCCCGATCCCAACCGAGCAACGCGACGCTCGACGGGGTGGACTCGGCTCGGCCAAGCGTGGCACCAGTCATCAGCAAGGTATAAACAGCCGAGTGGTCCTGCGGGTGGCAGGGCCGCAGATACACGTGGTTGAGGTTATAGAGATTGACAGCCGATTCCGCTTCCCCGTTGATGGAGGCGATGGACGCAGCGAAAGCGTGATCATGGACGATCGTCATGGCAACCTACCGCTCCACTTGGTGATGGTTGTGAGAGTGATTCGCTGGGCAGGTGAACTATGCCCTCGAACGCGAGGGCGAGACGGCCTGCGGGTCCGTTGCCTTGAGCTGCTCGCGGGCCTGCTGCCAATGTCGATCCTGACATCCATCCGGGTACCCCTCCTGGCACCAGATATGGTAGGCCTGCTGCGCGACCTGCTCGTCCGAAGGGGAGGACTGGGGGTTGGGATTAGGATTGGAACGGGCTTGTTGGCTTGCGTTGGCCATGGGTTCTCCGATTCAAGTTGGCGGATTCCGTGGAGCGGGGCGTTCATGTTTCATGGCGTATGAACGCGATGCGTAACTGTGTGAACAATACGCTGTTCAGGAAACCGGGACTATCGTGCAAACCCGGGATTACGCAAACAAATTTCCGGTAATGTTATCAACGACGATGTGGAGCTGAACGAAAGGGGGACGGGCGTTCTTGCCTGTCGTCAGGCCGCAGGCCTGAGAGATATTGGTTTAGGCTACGCCGAATGACAGACACGAATGTCTGTCCCTCTTTTTAAGGCGCTCTTAGTCACTCTCCATCGCTCATCACGTGCGTGACGCTCATGCCACCTTCTCGTACACGATCTCAGGCTGTCTCGGGCTTTGTTTCGGGTGGACTGTCATCGTCGGCACGCCCTTGGCGGGCCTGTTCTTCTTCGGCGACCCAGCGTGCGGCGAAGCAGATCATCTTGTTGCTGTCCTGGACATTGAGCTTGATCTTGATATGCTCGCGATAGGTCTCGATCGTCTTCATGCTCAGCGCCAGCCGGCCGGCGATTTCACGTGTGGTCAGGCCCTGGCCGAGCATCCGATAGACCTCGACCTCTCGGTTACTTAATCGCGCAACCGGGCTCTGATTGCTCGGGAAGCCGCCGTTGGCGACTTGGTGCAGCACCCGATCAGACAGCGAGGGGCTGAGGTAAACCTTGCCGCTGAGGACCCGCCTCGCCGCGTTGACTAGCTCATCCAACTGCGTCTGCTTGTTGACGTAGCCGTGGGCCCCGGCGTGGATGGCCTGCTCGGCGTAGTGCGACTCGTCGTGGATCGAAACGGCAAGGACCTTGCCGGGCAATCCCATCTCCTTGTACCGGCGGATCAGTTCCAGCCCATCGCCTGAGCCAGAGCCAAGCGAGAGGTCCACCAGCAACAAGTCCGGTTCAAGGTCGTTGACCACGGCCAGTGCGGATGCACGATCCCCCGCCTCGCCGCAGACCTCCATGTCGGGCTGCTCCTGCATCAGCGCGATCAGGCCCCTGCGGACGGTGGGGTGGTCATCCACGATCATGACACGCCAACGCTGTTGCTCAAGCTCTAATCTATTGGTGGTTCTTTGCTTCGCGGTCATCAGTTTCGTTTCAAAAAGATGAGCAAGTCCCCCGACCCACCGATACGGGTATAGCTTAATTCTGATGGCGGAGCATATCGCTGAATACCGGATTCTTGTCGTATAAATCAGCCTCAACCATGACCGGCGAATTGTGGCTTGTGCTCATGTGGTTGAGCAGAGCAAGCGCGTTGCTTTGCGTGCCAAGCCATATGAAAAGCCGGGCCGGCGTCGTGGACTCATTCCATCGACACCGTACCCGGCGCAAACAGGGGACTTGGGGAAAGTCAACCCGCACGATGTTTTATAAGTAATAGTTGGCTAAGCAGCATCAGGCGCGGCATCGGCGTCTACTGATCATCAGGCCCCCGAGCCCCAGCAGTGCGAGTGAGCCCGGCTCTGGCACGATGATCTCACCGGATGCGACCGGCAGCGTCGTTTTATACCCGCCGCTGCCATCGACTTCTCCGCCGGTGCCTGCCCCTGCGCCCGTGGGCACCGTCTTGCCATGGATAACGATCTCGCGGAACGCCAACGGCATCAGGTCCGATGCGGTGAAGTTCTGGGCAAAGATACCGCTGTCGCTGAGGTCGAAGACTTCGCTGTAGTTGATAAGACCCAGCGCGTCGTTCTGCGTCTGCAGCGGCAGAATGATCGGCCCGTACTTCGCTGCGCCCTCTGCCAGTTCGATGAATCCGTCGCCGTCAGTATCATCCGCCAGCGTCGGGCTCACCGAATCGATCGGGTTATCGCTGCCGTCGAAGAGCCCATGGATGTGCATGAGGTGGTCCGCCTGGGGCTCGAGATTAAAGGCGCTGATGTTGACGGTCAACGTGTTCGCGTCACTGTTGAGGATCAACACCGCGTTGCCGGTCACATTCGAACCGTTGAGCGGTTGAATGTCGGCCGTGTAGTAGGTCAATTCGGCCGACGCCGCGGTGGCGGCAACGGCGCAGATGGCCAGGGCGGTAACGACTTCTGTAGCATTTCTAAATCTCCATCATGATCGGGTAAAGGTTGAAGGTGCTGACTCGCCGCGTGGAAGCCACCTCCAGTGATAGTGTTAACACAAGGTAGTCAGCCTCAGGCACGATGACGATCGGGTAATCCCCCATTTGCGGGGTCAAGCATTTACCCGATCGCCAGAGTTTGGATCCCCGGCCATCAAATCGCTTAACCAGTTCATCGTGCTCGCGGGCGTGATCGTCGGCGTGAGGTCTGCACGTGCGAGCGGCCTGCTCGCTCGAATACCGGACGATGTAGAGCCTTGCGTTAGACATGTCGCTGTTCGCACGCGTGCTTATCGGAGCGAAACCCATCGGTCATGGTAAATCGGTAGTACGGCTAACGAGGCGGGGTATTGGCGGGCGTGTTGGATCATCAAATCGCTTCGCTGGGCTTATGACGGCGGATTGCCTGCGATCTTCGGCAACAGGCAACACACATGGTTAGCGCATCGGCTGATGCCGGTGGTTAAAGATTTGTTGCATCTCTGTCGAGCGTGCGGGAGACATCGGCCGAGACTCTGCTTATCGCCGGGTGATTTTGAGTCGCGTAATGTTGTGGCCAGCCCGGGGTAAAAATCAACAGGGAGTATGGTGAGATATGTACATTCAAACCACTCAATGCGGCGTGCCCTCAGGGTCGGACCAGCCCGTGATCGATCGGCAAGAAGCGATCCGACTGCAAGGGTTTCTCAAGGAACTCGGTGTCGTCCTCGGCGATCTGGAAATGCGTCTGGTTGATCTTGAACGGCATGTCCACGCCGTCATACCCGAGATCGGCCAGACTGCGAGCCCGAGCGGGCCCGGCCCCGCAACAGCGCCGAATTCAGCGATCACTCCCGTGAGCCAACCCACGCCCGTTTCGTGCTCGTCAGGACCGGTGCTCTTCCGATTCGGACCATCTCGGCCGGCCACAGCTGCAGAACGCCACCGGCTTCACCGCGAATCGGTTGAGCCGCAGTGACGTTCGTGCAGCGGCAGTAGACACATCGGTATCGTCGCATTAGCCGATTGCAGTTTGAGCTTGTTTCTAGGGAATCTACCTATAGATCGAGGAGGGTTTGCCCTGACATCCAACAGGAAAACGGGGGCATAGGATCTATTTACATTCGCCGCACCGCGAACGTGCGTCGCGGGTTTGTTCCGTGGGCTGTGGGAGCTTCCGCTACGACTACCTGAACCTGTTCACCAGCCAGTCGGACAACGACCTCGGCCTGCTGGTCAACCCCGCGCGGCAGGCCCGGGCCGATATCTATCGCATCGGTGAACACCTGCCCGAAGAACCCCCTCGCACAAACAAAAGGGAACTGAGCGGCTGCTGGCACCAGCGCTTCATGCTGGCGATGCGGACCCTCGTGCGGGAAGACGAGGCCGACGGCTACAGCTTCCACAGGATCAATCAGGCGGCCGAGGTCTTGGACTATGACAAGCAGGGATATCGGAATCGCTCGCAGATGATGAATTGCCTGGAAAGCCATGACGATACGCGCCTCGCCACCGTACTCAACGACGCCGGGTTCGACCCGGACTTCGCGCGGAGACCAGATGTTGATTGCGCAAGGGTGGCCGACGCAGCGGCCTAGTGGCGTTCCTGTGATAGAAAACCAGTAGGTTCAGGCGAAATATATAAAAATTATAAAAGACGCTTGATGCTATAAAACGCTCCGTTGAGCACAATTAGAAATATCAACCCTATCGGGGGTGCGCTGATATGCGGTGTGGAGGGGGTGCTCTATCATCGGGCAGTTGTCGCTGATGAATCTCGGGATTCAGAAAGTCAAGCGCGGGTCAATCAAGAGGAGCCGATCATGCCCCAAAAAAAATCGAACAACCCATCGATCAAGGATGAGGACAAGTACGAGGCGCTGCGCGAAAAGGGAATGAGCAAGGAAAAGGCCGCACGAATCTCCAACTCCGGTGTTCAGGCCGACGAAGGCGAGAGGGAGCAGCCGTCAAAGAAGGGCGGCGAAGCGGCTCCCTATGAAGACTGGAAGGTGGATGAGCTGCGCAAGCGTGCCGCAGAGATCGGCATCCCGGGCAGGGCGGGGATGAATAAGCAAGAGCTCATCGAGGCGCTGCGGAACCATTGACAACCCTGTGTTCTCCGCGTTGTTTTGCTGGTTTTACGTTGGTTTGAGTATCGTCCCGCCTGTCCGCTGAGGCGTGGTCTGGAGCCACTGTCATTCTGGGCGATCGTCAGGCGGTAGGCGGGGCGTTTATCAACTAGCAAAACGTTATTTTCCCAAGCAGCTTAGGGTGATGCGAGATCCAACGGTTGACCAGCGGCGGCCCCCGATGAACGAGCGGTACAGATCGAACCCGGGCGCGGTGGAGCTGTCGCGCTCGAGAACGGCCAGCTCCATCTCGGTGTCAAACACGCCGACGCCGCTGGCTTTGATCAGCACCTCCGCGTCGGCGGCCCGATCCAGCGCAGCATGTAAGCCGTCCTCCGTCGCGGGGTAGACCACCACCTGACACCAGGGCGGGTCGTCGATGTCACGGTGCCGCTGGCGGTCCAGCGCATGGGGTTCGAAGAAGGTCACGCGGTGTCCGCGCGTCGCCAGCGCATGAATAATGCCTCGGTAATAAGTCGCCGCGCCGTTCCAATACGACGAAACCAGCTATGAGCCGAAGAAGGCGATATTCAGCGGTTTCACCGGTTCACGATGCGGCCTCCTCGAGTGGCGGCGTTGCGAGTTCGGTCGCGCGTTTGAGTCCCAACTGCTCGCAGATGGCCAGCAGCTCATCGACACGATTGGCGCAGGTGTGACGGCGGAGGATCGTCTTCAGCCCGTGGGCCACCTGGGTCGCCGCCGCCAGGGGCTGATTGATGAGGTAGCTTAAGTGTTGGGTCATCTGCCGCGTGTTCTTAGCAACCAGGTAGTCCTTGCCGGGGGTAAACAGGTGCTCTGTATCCTGCCAGGGGGCACAGACCAGAGGGATGCCGCAAGCCAGCGCTTCGAACACACGGATCGTCGGCACCCCCGGCAGCATGTGGGCATAGGGCCGGCGGGGGACGTGGACCGTCAGGCGGTAGCGCGAGAAAACCCGGGGCACCTCGTGACAGGGCAGGTAGCCGCCATACGCGATGCCCGCGTCGCGCAGCGCTTTGACCGCGTGCTCGGGGTAGCGCACGCCGTGGACCTTTGCCTTGAGCTTCAGCCGCCGGACCGGTTCGATGAGGAAGCGGTGCAACTCCTCGGAGCGTTCTTCATCGCCCCAGTTGCCGATCCAAACCAGATCGCCGGCGATCGGCTCGCCGTCAACACGTTGGTACTGGCTCACGTCCGCGGCCTCGTGCCAGGTCCAGACCCGCTTGGCCCAGTTGTTTTCAAGGTACCGCTCGCGCACCGACTCGCCGAAGACCAGTGCGCCGTCGTACCGGCTCAGGTCGTATCGGGCCAGTTGATCGGGCGCGCTGACGCTGCGGTGGTGGGTGTCGTGGAAGAGCACACGCGCCCCGTCATGCCGCGCCGACCATCGGCCGATGGCGGCGACCAGCTTCGGGTCGTTCCACTCATGCACGATCACCAGGTCTGTCGCATCCAGTAGCGCCTCAAGGTCGGGTCGGCGTGGGTCGTACAACGTAAAGGACAGGTCGGGGTAGGCCTGCTCAAACGCCTGAATCGCCGGACGCCCCTGATCGGCCATCAAATTCAGCCGGCTCCAACTGTCGACCGGCTCGTAGACGTTGACGGTGTGCCCGCGTCGCTGCAGCTCGCGCGTGATGCCACGAAGGAAGTGGGCGTTCCCGTGGTTCCAGTCTGAGACAAGCGAGTGATAGAACATCGCGATGCGCATGGTTGGCCTCCGTGGGTTCAGGTCAGAACGATGGGCGCTGCTGCGGGGACCTTCCGCGGCGGGTCTTGCGAGCAAGGGACCAGCCGCTGGTAGAGCCTCAGGTACCCGAGCGTCATGCGATCGACCGTGTAGCGTGAGGCGCGTGAGAGGGCGCGGTCGGTCGAAGCGAGCTGCGTCAGCAACGCGCCGAGGAAGCCGATGCCCACGATCGCCACCGTCTGGTCCCGCCGGATCATGCTTCGGCTAAAGACATCCGTCATTTGTCCGGCTGTTGTCTGCGCGGCGTGACTCGACTGGAGGCTGCGGTTCATGGCGCAGCCCCCGCTTGCACGGCTGCGCCCGGGGCGTCATCCAGGCCGACCAACCCGCGCGTGGTGATCTGCTCGCCCAACCGTTCGCGTAGGGACCGGGCGAGTTGTTCAAGACCCGCCTGCACCCCTACGCGTGGCCGCCAGCCTGTCGCGTGATTAAATCGTCGGGTGTCGGAGGTGTTGGCATCGACCCCCAGCGCCGAGCACCCACCGGCGTGGGTTAGTTCATCAACGCCTGAAGTGGGGTGATCCGCCGTGTGAAGCATGCCATCAAAATAGGATCCATTTTCGGGCAGAAACATAAGGATGTGCTTTGTTGCATGTTGGGGTAATCCCCGATGGATTGCTTGAAGCCGACCGATAGAATCGGGCTTTAACGATTGGAGAAAGATATGAAGCAGATGGTGAGGCTAGCATTCAAAACGCGACAGATGGACCTGGAAGTGGTGTGGTCGGCGATGCACGCCAGCGAAACCGGACGGCGAACGAGCATCCCGCTTCACGAGACGCCCGCACCGCGACGTCGATCTTCCGGCACAGTCGCGGAGTCCTTGCGTTAGCGCGTCCGGCGGGCGCTGCACACTCGGGCAGAACCCGAAGCCCACGCATCGGGAAAACCCCAGTCGTGGCTGGTGAGGTCGCTGATTGGATTAGACGCCGGCCTCGATAAGGTACGAAAAGGCGAGCCGGCGAGTGATGGGATCGGCCCATGTTCACAGCCAAAGCCTTTCGTCAAACACACCCAGCACACAAGGAGATCCACATGTTTCTTCACGACGGCGGGAAACTGCAATATCACGTCCGCGTTGATAAACCCGACCCGGTTTTCGCCATGGCCTTGCAGCAAGCCATCGGCGGCGTCCAGGGCGAGATCCGGGTGGCGCTTCAGTACCTCTTTCAGGCCTGGGGCTCGCGGGGCCCGCAGAAGTACCGCGACCTGCTGCTGACTACCGGTACCGAGGAGCTTGGCCATATCGAGATGCTCGCGACCGCGGTTGCGCTGAACCTCGACGGCGCGCCGCTTGAACAGGAGAAGGCAGCTCAGGACCCGATGATGGAGGCGAGCCTCGGCGGGATGCAGCCCCAGCACGTCTTGTCGTCGGCCCTGTGCGCAATGCCCATCGACGCCAGCGGCAACCCCTTCGACTGCTCGCACGTCTACGCCTCGGGCAACGGTGCCGCGGACATGCTCGCCAACGTTTTCGCCGAGAGCACCGGACGAATGCTCGCGGTCCAACTCTACAAGATGACCGACGACGCGAGCATGAAGGACATGCTCAAGTTCCTCATCGCACGCGACACCATGCACCAGAACCAGTGGCTCGCGGCCTGGGAAGAAATGGGCGGCAAAGAAAACCACCCGATCCCCAACAACTTCCCCATGGAAGAGGAGCACGGCCAATACAGCTACGCCTTCCTCACCACGCATCATGGCGACGCGCCAGAGCCGGAAGAGGGCAGTTGGTGCCAGGGCGAGAGGTACGATGGCCGCGGCCAATTTGAGACGCGTCCGCTGGAGCCCGTCGGCGGATTCCCCGACCTGGGCCTGGCCAGTTCCGATGCGCCGGTGCAGAAGTCGCAGATGGCCGACGGTGCGCAGAGCACCGTGGGCCGGTTGATCCGCAAGACGGAGAAAGCCATCGGCAAGTCGATGTCTGACCGATGAGCCCGACCCGATTGATGTTTTGTTATTGACTGCGATGCGCCTCGTCGCATCGCGTTCGGATCCGTATCGCAACTTGATTGGAGGTTAATGACATGGACATCCCCAACAGTGCCGAGCGAGTGCGGGTGCACACGCGTCAGGGCGACCTGGAACGCATCCGCTTCATGACTCAGTCAAGCCTTGACTACCACCGCCGGCACCCGGAGCGGATCCCGGCTCGGCTGGATCAGTTGGACCGGGAGTGGGACACCGAGCGCCTGCTCGAGACGCAGGCCGCCTCGCTTGCCTTGGCCGGCTCTACGCTGGGCCTGCTGTTCGGACGGCGCTGGCTG
>JBGSTE010000129.1:0-2046 GCA_041736655.1 Phycisphaeraceae bacterium
AACCAGGAGCGAGATCACGCCGTCGGGGTCGCCGGCCCGCAACAAGCGCTCGGCCTTGAGCCCCATGACCCAGATCTGCTGCTGACGCTGCACCGCGCGGTCGCCCTCACCCTCAAGCTCCTTTTCAAAGCGGGACAACAGGTTGTCGATCTTTGGCGACGCCGGGTCCGACTCGGTCAGCAGCCGACGCTCGATCAACTCCCGCACCAGTTCGTAGCGCGGCGGGTCCATCCCCGTGGGCATCGCGTCGACGATCTTCAATGCTCCCTCGTCGTCGCCCAAGGCGGCGAGCGTCTGGGCGAAACGACGCATCGCCGGGCCGGGGAACTCACGCCCCAACCCCTGGGCCTTGCGGTAATAACCCGCGATCTGGTTGAGGTTTTCGATGCCCGTGGGCGTCGTGATGCCACGCCAGACACGCTTGTCGATCTGCCGGAACAACAGGTCGCCGTAGAGCTGCCAGAGCTGGCCCTTCATCGCGTTGTCGCTGGCCTGGGCAAACTGCGGGTCCTCGGCCAGCGTGTCGAGCTTCGTCTTGGCCTGCTCAAGCTCGTCGGCCCGCAGGTGCACCTCGATATCCGACAACACCCCCGCGTAGTCAGGCGTGCTGTATTTCGGCAACGCAAAGAAAAAACCGATCACCAGCAAACCCAGCCCCAGCAGCAGCACCGGCAACTGCCAGGCCTGCGACCACGCAAGCTCCGCGGCGCCGACCTCGATCGCGTCGGCCCCTTGCACGTCTTCAGGCTGGATCGACTTGGTGGTCATCGTTCTTGCGCATCCGACACGGACGCGTGTTCAGATGAATCGCGATCATCGTTCTTCAAGAGGTCTTTCATCTGTTCAACAGTGTGGTTGCGCTTAAGCCGAAGGATCGCGCCCAGCCGGGCAAAGACCGCCTCGTCGTAGAGCCGGTGCCCGCCGGGGGTCCACTCGGCCTCGGCGATGAGCCCCCAGCGCGTGTAGTTGTGCAGGGTCTGGCGGGTCAGCCCGGTGTGTCGCGCCAGCTCGCCGATGCGGTAGCGCTTGGGCGGCGCGTCAGAGTTTGACGCCAGCAACCAGCCCATCTTGTCCGTGCTCAGTTGAGCCATCGTGCGGTCCGTCGCGCGTGGAGTCCGATCGCCGGCCCCGTGCCGGTGATTGTCGTATCGTCAAAGCGTCAAAGTTGGCTTGAAATACGCAGTGCATACGACATAGTCAATGCACCATGAAAAAACACCAGAAGCATTTCCTATTCCCCTCGCACCCGCTGAATCCAAAGCGGCCCGACGAAACCTTTTCAGATCAGATCGAAGCATTCATGGCCGCAGGTTATACGGTTTCGCTATGTCCCGATGCGGTCATCGAAGGGACACAGCCACTGCGCGGAGTCCCTGTGGGCAGCGAGGTGATTTATCGAGGCTGGATGCTTGACGCAGTGGGGTACAAGCATCTCGAAGAAGCGATTAACGCCGCGCCATCTCAATTATTGACTAGCTTGGACAGCTATCTCGCTGCTCACTACTTACCCCGATGGTATGACAAGCTCCAAGATCTCACACCCGAAACCGTCGTACTCGCAGCCGGAAGCGAGTATGAAACCGAGCTAAAAAAACTTGGCTGGGATGGTTATTTCATCAAGGATTTCGTGAAATCAATCACAACTTCAAGCGGTTCCATCATCCACCGCCCCGAACAGATCAATCAAGTCATCCAGACATTCATTGATTATCGAGGCGAGTTGGAGGGCGGGCTATGTGTTCGGCGTGTCGAGCCATTGATCGAATCAACCGAGCAGCGCTACTTCGTCGTGGAGGGAACGCCGCATTCCAAAGACGATGCGGCCGTGCCCGGCATAGTTAATGAAGTAGTAGATCGCATTCACCTGCCATTCTACTCGGTCGACGTCATCCAACGCACTGACGGCGAACTGCGAGTCGTGGAGATTGGCGATGGTCAAGTCTCTGATCTCAAGAATTGGTCAGCAGAGAGTTTTGCTAGGATTTGGCGCTTGTCAGAGTCAGCTCGCTAGGTTCCGCAGGGTGCCCCGGCCGCTTGCCGGCCGGG
>JBGSTE010000163.1:0-2922 GCA_041736655.1 Phycisphaeraceae bacterium
TCCACGGCCGGGGCGACACCTCGCTGGCGGGCAAGTCGCGTGGTGAACTCTTCCAGATCGCCGCGGTGGCGGTGCATCAGTTGATGCAGTTGGCCGGGGCACGCGGGTAGCCTCAGCGATCACACGCAAGCACGGTGTAGCGGGCGACGCGCAGCGTCCCGGGCTGCGTCGACTGCGATTGGCGCGGGACGCTTCGCGTCGCCCGCTACGCAGCAGATGGCATCGATTGGCTCGTTGAGGACGGCAGCTTTCCTGGCTTTTCCGCCGTATTTTGATCGGACTGCATGGCTTTGCCCATGGGTTTTCTCGATCAAACCATCGCGTTCGGGCGATCTTGACGCTATTGTGATTGGCAAGGCTTTTGCCAACGATCATTCAGGGAGCAACACGATGTCACCACAACGCCTGTCCCTTGCCGTACTGTTTGCGACCCTGCCGGTGATATCGCTTGCTGCACAGGCGCAGGATGCGGCCGACGCTTCGCAACAGTCGCAAGCCCCGGAAACCCAGCAAGCCCCGGCCGTCACCATCGGCGAGAAAGGCTCGGCGCAGGATCCGCTTTCGGGAAAGGACAGCGGGCTGGCTACCGAGTCTCAGCAGCCGGACAAAGTGCAGCAGGTCGAGGGCATCCTCGGCGTGCCGGCCCTGAACGTGAAGATCGACCCGCGCGTGCTGGGCGTTGCGCCCGGTGAGCCGCTGCCGAGCCTCCGCCGCGAAGGCGAAGCGATCCGCAAACGTGACGGCCGACTCTTGCCCACCGGCGAGCGCGGCTACGCGGTCTTCATTCTCGACCCCGATCCATCCACCGGTGACGAACAGCCGTTGGCGATGGTCATCGCGCCGTGCATGACGCTCGAGTCGATGGAACGCCTGCTCGAAGACCGCGGCGAGGCGCTGCGTTTCACGCTCACCGGCGAGGTGCACACCTACCGCGGCGTGAACTATTTGCTGCCGACCTCGCAGCCTAAGCCCTGGCTCATCGCCAGGGACACCGGCGAGAAGCCCGTTGATGAGCTGGGCAACAGCACCACGGCAACCGACAGCGGGCCAACGCCGACCGGGCAAGCACCGCAAGAACCTGCAAACCCGCAGCCCAAGCCCGAGGATCAGGCCAAACCCGAAGACCAGCCCAAGCCTGACCAGCCCACGCCCAGCGCCGACGAGGTGCTTGAGCAATTGCTCAATGAGCGACACGATGCGCCGGTTCGTACACAGACGCAGGAGACCGGAGCTGACACGCCGCCGAAGCTTGAGCCGACGCCTGAGCAGCGCTTGTTGACGGACCCGCTGCTGCTGGGCCTGGACCCGGATCAGCCGCAGGCCCAGTTAAAGAAGGAAGGCGAGTTTCTCGTGGCGCGGACCGGCCGGCTGATCCGCTCGTCCGACGGTGCCCACGCCTTGTTCGTACTTGATTCTGAAAGACAGGGTGCGCCCGAGCCGCCGATGATCATGCAGGCGTGCAAGCTGCTGGAGACGATGGAGCAGACGGTCAGAGAGCAGGGCGACGCGGTGCCCTTCGTCGTCACCGGCCAGGTGTTTGTCTATCGCGGCGCCAACTACCTCTTGCCAACGATCGTCAAGCGCGAGTTTGATCGCGGGAACCTGGAGTAGTGCGGCGAATGCACGAATGCACGAATGCACGAATGCACGAATGCACGAATGTCGAATGCACGAATGTCGAACGGCGAAGGAATGACCAATGCCTAAGCCGAAATGACCAATGGAAAGCTATCTGGGGTTGACATGCTTTGATCTTGCATCGAAATTCGCCATTCGTGCATTCGACATTCGCCCTGGCCCCAACTCCCCATGCACACCTTCAGCATCAACACCGACCGCCGAGACCAGATGGTCGAGATCACCACGCAGGTGCAACGTGTTGTTCATGAGGCGACGTTCAGTGACGGGCATGTGCTGGTGTATGTGCCGCACACGACCGCGGGCGTGACGATCAACGAGAACGCCGACCCGGATGTGGTGCACGACACGCTCAAGCGACTGGACAAGATGGTGCCCTGGCGCGAGCCTTTTGATCAGCACGGCGAGGGCAACAGCGCCGCCCACATCAAGGCCTCTATGATGGGCAGCAGCGTGACGGTCATCGTCCGCGGCGGACAACTGCAACTGGGCCGGTGGCAGGGGGTATGGTTCTGCGAGTTCGACGGCCCGCGGACGCGCTCGGTGTGGGTCTCCCTTATAGGACGCTGAGTGGGCAAAACCTGTCGGTTGCGCAGAAAAAAACAAACCCCGCTGCCGCCGAAGCGACAACGGGGCGGAGGGGAGAAAGCAATTCCGGCAAAGCAAGGTACACCGATACCCGCGAACCCCACGTTGAAGCTTGATTGTGCGCGATAAGTGAACACGAATCAAGCGCTGCGCTACCCAGAATTGGAGAAATTTTTTACTTCGCCAACCGTTCCTTAACCGGGTCGATTGCAAATTACAGTTTTAGGCACGGTCGGAAAACCTCAGGGGGACAGACATTGCTGTCTGTCAACAGGCCGCAGGCCTGATCCAACTGCTGATTCGGCTTTGCTGATTGACAGGCAGGAATGCCTGTCCCCCTGAGTATGGTTTTCCGACAGGGCCTAGCCAAGCCGTTCGTCAGCCAGCAGGGCCGCACCGACCGGGCCGGCGTTGTCTTGCAGCTCGCTCATGACCAGCTTCGTATCGCGCAGCGAGGCGGGGAAGACGTGCTTCTCAAAGGACGCTCGGATCATCTTCATCCATGGCTTACCCAGCGCTTCGGTCGCGCCGCCGCCGACGACGACGCAGGGCAGGCTCAGCAGGGTGACGGCGTTGGCGATGGCCATGCCGACGTAGCGGGCCGCGTCGCCGACGATCTCCAGCGTCAGCGCGTCGTCCATCTCCATCGCCTGCGCGAGCACCTTGGAGCGGATCTTGGTGAGGTCGCCATCGACG
>JBGSTE010000177.1:0-2726 GCA_041736655.1 Phycisphaeraceae bacterium
CGCGGTGCGGTCGACGCCGCCCAGCACGCCGCCGACGGCCAGACCGCGCTCCTTGAGCGCGTCCTCGCGGTCGTCGAGGCCTACCCTGACCTCAAGGCCAACGAGCTGTATTTGAACCTGCAACACGAGCTGGCCGACGCCGAGGACCGCATCGCGCTGGCGCGGGCGTTTTATAACGACACGGTGACAGCCTACAACCTGCGGATCGCCACGCTGCCGGATGTGCTCTTTGCCCGGCTCATGGCCCTGGGCCGGGTGTCGCACTACGACATCAAGCCCTTCGAGCGCCGGCCGGTGCAGGTCGACCTGGGACACGCGGACAACGAGGACGAACCGACAACATCAGCGGCGCAGTAAACTGTCCGCATGGGCAAAGGCCTGACCCGTAAACACAAGCTCGATGTCACCGGCTTCGGCTACGACCAGGACCAGTTGCCTGAAGTGGGAAGCGGGCATCTCGATCTGCGCGCGTGGTTTGGCTTTGAGCCCTGGGCCGGGCAAGGCAACGACCCGCGACTCCTGGATATCGAACTGGGCTCGGGCAAGGGCACGTTCCTCACGCAGGAGGCGCCGCTGCACCCGGACACGCTCTTCATCGGCATCGAGTGGGCCAGCCAGTTTTATCGCTACGCGTCGGACCGCATGCGTCGGCTGAACCTCGCCAACGTCCGGATGCTCCATGCCGACGGCGTGGTGTTCGTCCGCAACTTCGTGCCTGATCACGCGGTGAGCACCTTCCACTGGTATTTCCCCGACCCCTGGCCCAAGGCCCGGCACAATAAGCGACGCACCTTCCAGGCCCCGTTCCTGCGTGAAGAGCTCTACCGCGTTCTCAAGCCTGGCGGGCGCATCCGCGTGGCGACCGACCACCTGGACTACTGGCAGTGGATGCAGGAACACGCCGCACAGGTCACGGACCTCTATGACATCGAGCCCTTCGAGCCCCCGGCCTCAGCCGGCGAAGGCGAGCTGGTGGGCACGAACTTTGAGCGCAAGTACCGCCTGGAAGGCCGGGTGTTTAACGGGATGGTGCTGGTTAAAAAGCAGGCGTAGCACACGGGAGCAAGCGGGTCTACGCGGGTGCCCCGGCCGCTCGCTGGCCGAGCTCGTGACATCTTCAAAACCCGGCCGGCAAGCGGCCTGGGCACCCGCGCCCTCTGAGTCTCTGGCCCCGTTGCTCTACCGCAGGGGCGGTACCCACAACAACGATCTCGAAAGCGTTACACTATTGCGACCCCAACCGCACCCGTAAGAGAGACCCAGCGATGCGTGACAAGACTTTCAAGATGTTGTTCGTGGCCCTGTTGATCGGCCCGGCGATGACGTTCGTCGGTTGTAAGAGCGATGGCGACGGCGACGAGCCGACCCAGCCCGCCGTCGCCCTGGCCGAGCCGGTGGCGATCCTGCAGAGCAGCACCGGCAACTCGCAGGCGCTGGCCAACGTCGCTGGCGTTCGGCTCATCAAGACCCAGGCCGACTACGACAAACTCGGCGACGCGACCATCGCGCCGGGCATCAACTTCGACGAGCAGGACCTGGTCCTCGCTTCGCTGGGCCAGCAGAACACCGGCGGCTACAGCGTCAGCATCACCGCGCTGCAGCTGGAGGGCGACACGCTCGTGGTCGTCGGCAAGGCCAAGCGCCCCGGTGCGGACGATATCGTCACCCAGGCGCTGACCTACCCCTACGCCGCGGCCGTCATCGCCAACACCGACGCGAAGCTCATCGTCTCGGCCATCGACTGATCCGCTGCATCACGATTGATCTGTGTTCAACGCCCCGCACCCCGCGGGGCGTTGTCATTGCGGGACTGAGCTTGCGCGGGCCGATGCAAGGGGTGTGCATGCTGAATCACAACCCGAGCGTTCACAGAAGACCGGCCGACCGCGGGTGCTGATGCTCACGCACCGCGTGCCCTGCCCGCCGGACCGCGGCGACCGCATCCGCGCGTACCACCTGCTGCGGGCCTTGAGCGGGCGCTTCGATGTGACACTCGCGGCGATCACCGACGAAGAGGTGAGCGAGGCCGTACTCGCTGAGCTTGAGCGCTTGACGACGAACCTCCTGATCGTCAAGGCCCGGCCGATGCAGAGGCGGACTTCGGCGGCGCTGGCCTTACTGACCGGCAAGGCGATCACGCCGGCGGCGATGCTCGATCCAGCGCTGGCGCGTCGGCTTGTCGAACTGCACCGCCAACAACCCTTCGACAGCGTGCTGACCTACTGCACGGGCATGATCGGCTACACGCAGGCGCTGTACGGTGGGATGGGCGGCCAGCCCGTCAAGAATCACATGAAACCCTTCCGACACGTGTTGGACCTGGTCGATGTCGACAGCCTCAAGTGGGCCGACTACGCCAGGACCACGACCGGCCCGATGAGGATGGTCTACGCGGCCGAGGCCAGGCGACTGAGCACCGTCGAAGCGGGGCACATCGTCCCCTTTGATGCGGTCACGGTCATCAGTCAGCACGAGGCAGAGCGCTACCGCGCGTCCGTCACGACCGAACACGAGCCGGTCGTCGTGGGCAACGGCGTGGACCTTAATCGTTTTTATCCCGCGTCGGCGGAGGATGCGGCGCGCGTCGGGCCGGTGATCGTGTTTACCGGCGTGATGTCGTACAAGCCCAACGTCGATGCGGCCGTGTGGTTTGCCCGGCAGGTCATGCCCCGCATCCGCGCTGCGATTCCCGACGCCCGCTTTGAGATCGTCGGCCAGTCGCCAGC
>JBGSTE010000197.1:0-3419 GCA_041736655.1 Phycisphaeraceae bacterium
GGTCGATGCACGCGTCGAGGATGGTTTGGCCCAGCGGCTCAAGCGCGTTGATCAGCTCTGCAAGGCGGTCGCGGTAAGCCTGTTCGCTGGGCCGGCCCTCGAGTACGTTCATGACCGACCGGCACTGCTGCACGCTTTTGCCTAAGGCCACCAGGTCGCGTGGCGTGGCACGAGCGACGGCCAGCCGCGCGACGATACGCTCGATGTCCTGCACGCCGTCGATCGCCTCGCGCAGCTCGCGTCTAAACCGGCTGTCATCGACCATCGCCTGGACCACGCGCTGGCGCTGCTCAATCGCATCGCGCTTGCACAAGGGGTAGCACAGCCAATTGCGCAGGAGGCGCTTACCCATCGCGGTGTTGGGGGCGCTTGGGCCGCGGAAGATGCCGATGAGTGAGCCGTCGGTCGAGCCGGTGCGGAGCGTGCGGTCGATCTCGAGCGATCGCAGCGAGGTCTGGTCGATGATGAGGTGGTCGGTGCGCGTAAATCGGCGGGGCGGGCGCAGGTGCGCGAGCCGGCGCGTGGTGTTGCCTTCGGATTCGCCGGTGCGCTGGGTTTCGTTGAGGTACTGGACGATCGCGCCCGCGGCGCTCAGGGCCGGGTCGTTGTCGGCAAAGCCAAAGCCCGCGAGTTGCGCGACGCCGTATTGCTGACGCAGGGACTCAGCAGCCTGGTCGGATCGGAACTGCCAGGCGGGTCGGCCGGTGATACTGCAAGCGATGCGCTGCTTGAGTTCGGTGATACGTGGCGGGGCGTCGCCGGTGGCGGTGTCGCAGTAGATCAGCTCGCTGGGCGCGATGCGTGCGAGTTCGTCGGCCGCCTGCGACTGGTCGAGCGTCGTCACGCTAAAGGCCCCGGTGGAGAGCTCGACCCATGCGAGTGAAACTTTGCCGGTTGTTGCTGAAGTACCGCCCGCTGAAGCGGGCGCTGCCGGGGAACTTGCCGGGCCGTGGTATACGATCGCGGCCAGCGGGTTTTCGCTCGCTTCATTCAGGAGCGACTCATCGGTCAGCGTGCCGGGCGTGATGACGCGTGTGACGTCGCGCTTGACGACGCCCTTGGCTTCTTTGGCGTCTTCGACCTGCTCGCAGACCGCAACGCGGTGGCCGGCCTGGATCATCTTCCGCAGGTAGCCCTCGACGCTGTGGTAGGGCACGCCGGCCATGGGCACGCCCTCGGTCCGCTGGGTCAGCGTGATGCCCATTGTCTTGTGGGCCAGCACCGCGTCTTCATAAAACATCTCGTAGAAGTCGCCCATCCGAAAGAACAGCACGCAGCCGGGGTGCTGCTCTTTAAAGTGCTTGTACTGCCGCATCGCGGGAGTGTCTTCTTTCGCCTTCGGCGGGCTGTCGGCCCGTGGCTTCTCTCCGGTCGCGGCCGAGCTGGTGGGCGGGCTGGCCATCATGTCAATGTAGCGGATGGCTTGTATCTCTGTTGTTTTGTGCTTCCGTAGACGCAGTGATGGTTTGGATCGAATTAGGGCAGTTCTATCCCACCTGCGCCGTTTTTAACGCGCCGCGCTTCGTTTTTCTCACCTCTCCCCGTACAATCGCACAACCCGCCAGGTCCCCCGGCCGATCCTCCCTTGGCAAGCCGACCGCTTGCCCCGCCTTCAGGAGCAGATGTTGAACCCGACCCCACGCTCATGGTTTGCTGTCAGCCCGGGCCAGAGCGCCGCTGCGGTCGTGCTCACGGTCTTGCTGCTGATGAACCTGACGGTCCTGGCGCTGATGTTCACCGGCGACCTCGCGGTCACCAGCCTCGCCAACGACGCGCGTGTGATGCAGGGCGATCCCGATCAACCGCAGGTGTTGCGTCAAAGCTTGAGCCCGGCAGCAACGGATCAGCCAGCGCTTGAGTCTGCTGCAATCCGCCTTGTCGCCGATGGCGAACCGGCCCCGGCCGTGGCTGTCGACATGATCCACGTCGGCGGCGATCCGATCCAGCACCGCTCGCCGTCGATCACGCCCGCTGTAACCGGCCCATTAACAACACCGCCAGCCAAGGTCGCCGCGATCCCTTCAGTGGATCAGGATGACCAGCCCGAGCAGGACGAGCCGTCAGCGACATTCTTCGGCATCGACATCAAGTAAGCAGAGACACGCCGCAAGCCTTTGCTCACGGTTCACTACAATCGATCCGTGGCCGACCTCTTTCAACCTGAGCCAACCGAGTCTGCCGTCACCGGCCTCTTCGCCGATGTCGCCATCGAGCGCGGCATCGATGCCTCACCGACAGGCCTGACCTATCGCATCCCGTCGGCGCTGGCGGGGCTGGCTGTCGGCGAACGCGTCGTCGTGCCTTTGGGGCGTGGGGACAAGAAAGCGACCGGCTACGTCATCCGCATCCATCAGTCGCCGGGCTTTGATCCCAGGAAGATCAAGCCTATCCACGAACGCGCCCCCGGAAGTGTGGAACTACCGACAGATCTGGTAGACCTGGCACGCTGGCTGAGCAACTACTACGTGTGCCCGCTGGGCATGGTCTTTAGCGCGATGCTCCCTGCCGCGGTGACGCGTGGGACAGGCACCAAAAAGCAGAAAGTCGTCAAGCTCGCCGACGCGATCCTTGAAGAACCCAAACTCAGCAAGGTCCAGCAGCGAGTTCTCGATGCGGCCAGGCAACATGGCGGATGGATCGAAGTCAACCAACTCGCACTACTAGCGCAAGTCAAGACGGCCGGCCCGGTCAAGACGCTGATCGATAAGGGCTTATTCGAGGTCAAGACCCAGGACGCGGTGCATAGCAGCCTCGATTTGCAGGCTCAGAACGATTCGCACGCCAAGCGGCCGCCGAAGCTCAGCCCCGGCCAGCAGTCGGCCCTGGAAGCAATCGCCGCATCGATCGACCGCTTCGGCGTCCACGTCCTGCACGGCGTCACCGGCAGCGGCAAGACGGAGGTGTACCTGCGGCTCATTGAGGAGTTGGGATTTAGGGATTCGGATTTGGGGAAAGGCACTCAGTCGGGCATCCCCAACCCCCAATCACCAACTCCCAAATCCACCATCGTCCTCGTCCCGGAGATCGCTTTGACGCCGCAGACCGTCGGGCGTTTTCTCGCGCGCTTTGGGGCCGACTCGGTCGCGGTCCTGCATTCGGGATTGACCGCTGCGCAGCGCCATGCGCAGTGGCGACGGATCGTGCGCGGGCAGACGCCGATCGTCGTCGGCGCGCGATCGGCTGTCTTCGCGCCGGTCAAACGCCTGGGCCTGATCATCGTCGACGAAGAGCACGACTCGTCGTACAAGCAGGACCAGTTGCCACGCTATCACGCGCGCGACGTGGCGATCAAGCGGGCCCAGGCCGCGGGCGTGCCCGTCGTGCTCGGCAGCGCGACGCCTTCGCTCGAGTCGTTTTATAACGCTGTGGGATTTTGGGATTGGGGATTGGGGGGTGGGGGACAAACCAAACAAGACAAT
>JBGSTE010000219.1:0-2626 GCA_041736655.1 Phycisphaeraceae bacterium
CCGGTGAAGGCGGCGAAGGCGATGCCGAAGTCGGCGTCATCGACGTCGCCGTCGTTGTCGAGGTCGGCCGGTGAGGTGCTCACACCGCCGGGGCCTGTGAAGGCGGCGAACGCGATGCCGAAGTCCGCGTCGTCAACGTCGCCGTCCTGGTCGAGGTCGGCGGGGTCAAACGCGGGGCCGGCTTCACGGATCTGGAAGCCGGCGATACCCAGGTGTATGAATTCACTTCCCCAAGCCTGGATCTGGAAGGTCGAGTTGGTCAGGCCTGAGAAGATGACGTAGTTACCCACCGAGTCATCGGAGATGTCGTTGAGCAGGCCATCGGGTTCAAAGTTATTGGCGGTGGTGGGCATGACGAAGGTCGTTGCGTTGGCGTTGCTGATACCGGTGCCGCCGAGGAGCTCATCAAACTCGGGATTATTGGTTTTATTTTTCCAGTTTGCCGGATCGGTCGGTCGGACGACATCGCCGTTGATGCGATAGTTGCCTTCGCCGGGTGTTCCAGAGGATGCGAATGCCTGGTCCGCGTTGAGTCGGAAGTAAACAGCCACTTCGTAATTGGCAAAGGGGATGTCGCGGATTTCCAGGTCGCTGATCTGGAAGCCAAACGGTGCACCTCCTCCGCCGGCACCATCAAACGCTGTGGAAGATGTCCCGGCGTCGAGCAGTTGGGCGTTGCCTTCGTTGCCGGGCAGGACGTCGCTGTCATCGCGGAGGCTCGTCGACCAGATATGCGGGCTGCCGTTACGGCGGTTGATGATTTCAAACGTCGCGGTGGAGCTGGCTGTCCCGTTGATGGTGGTCAGGATCGGCGCTGAGGAAAAGGGTGAAATAAGGCTGATGTTTTCCCACTGGGTCTGAGACCAGATGCCCGCAGCTTCGCCGCCTTCGAGTTGGATCGTATCGAGGCTGGTCTCGTCAGGGATCAACGCCAGGGTGTTGGGGTCGGTCGTGACCCAGACGCTGACGTCGTTGTTGTTTCGGCCGCCAACCCACAGGTTGACGTTGAAGAACTCCTGGGCACTGGCCCCGGTGGTCACGGCCGACAGGGCCGAGATGCTGAGAATCTTGATCGCACGTGAGGTCGACAATTTCATGAACATTCTCCTAGATGAGATAAGGAAGGGAGACAAGGCTTGGACAAAGCCGTGCGACAACACGTTGCACGGCGGGTTTCCAGATGGATATTCCGGGAGAGCTCCTTCTTGATGTGAATCCAGCGGTCAAACGCAACACGGACTGACTGAGCGGCCGAACGGCCTGAACTTCGATGCGGTAAACACGAGACAACGTATGGTTGAACTGTCGACTTGATTGACGCCTGTTATCGTACAGCGATACGATAGAGTTATTGCGCACACTTTTCGAGTCTGTGCGAATTCTTGAAGCGAGGACGCCTGTGACCACACTCCGAACCCGTCGCATTGCTATTGCGTTGGAACTGGACCAGCCCTATCCCTACCACCAGCAGGTGTTTGCGGGGATCCAGGCGTATGCTAAGGAGCACGACCACTGGCGGTGCCTGATTGATGAGCACCCGGGGCTGTTGCCCAAGCGGCGGGGGCCACACTACCCGCGGTATGACGGCGTGATTGCCCGGGCTTCGCCGGCGCTGCAGCGTCGGTTGAAAAAAATGGGCGTGCCTTTGGTCAACACGCACTACCAGACGGCCAGGCCGGGGTTGCCGGGCGTCTATACCGACCCGCATCATTCGGGCCGTGTGGCCGCTGAACACCTGATCGATCGCGGCTTTCGTCGCTTAGGTGTCATGCGTGACCACGAGCACAAGCACTCTTCAGCCATCGGCGAGGGCTTTGTCCGCTGTGCGGTGGAGCGCGAGATCCCGTGTGAAGAGGTTTTTTTCAAGGAGCGATCGTATCTCGAACAACAACACTGGCTTGGGCTCGAGCGGTTTTTAGCGAACTGGCTGGAGTCACTCCGGCCGCCGGTGGGCTTACTACTCGAAGGCTCGCCCGAGGCCCGGCTACTCATCCAACTGGCTCAGGCACGCGGGCTGCATATCCCCCAGGACGTCGCGGTGCTCTGCTTTCGCAACGATCTTGAGATCGTTGAAGTGTCCCCCCAGATCAGCGGGCTGGATGAAAACACCTTCCGCGTCGGCTACGAGGCGGCCAGGCTGCTGGACCGGCTGATCGACGGCCAGCCCGCGCCCGATCAGCCGATCCTCATCCCCGCCCGCGGCATTATCGCGCGCGAGTCCACCGACTATTTCGCGATCGAGGACCCGGTCGTCGTCAAGGCCCTGCGATATATTTCGGCCCGGCTGTCAGAGCCGTTGGATATCGAGCGGATTGCGGAGTCTGCGATGGTCTCGACGCGATCACTCCAGAAGCACTTCAGCAGCGCACTGGGCCGGGGTGTGAGCGAAGAGATCCGCCGGCTGCGTGTAGAGGTGGCCAAGCGCATGCTCGCCGAGCCGGAGGAGCCGATCGGCCGAATCGCCAGGCACTCGGGCTTTAGCAGTATGGACCTGATGGACCAGGTCTTCCGCCGGGAGCTGGGCATGACCCCCAGCGGCTACCGCAAGCAGTTCCTTGCCGAGAAGGCAAAGGCACGGCATCTGTAAGAACGTGTTTGAGAAGCGGATTTTTCGGGAGGGCAGATC
>JBGSTE010000222.1:0-3290 GCA_041736655.1 Phycisphaeraceae bacterium
GGTGGTCTTGCTCGCCTTTGCCGCCGAGCTGTCACGCGCCGCCACACACGACGCAATGCCCGATGTCACCGGCCCGCTCCTGGCGCTGGCCGCCGCGGCGCTGATGACCATCACCCTCTACACCTTCTCTCTGGCAGTCAAACGCGCCAACCGCCGCCGCATCGAGCGCGCCTTCGAAGGCCCCGACCGCAGACGCCAGCCGCATGAGTACGTGTAACTTCATCTCTTGCAGATATCAATACGAAGCCGGTCCTGAGCGCCAGCGTAGGTCCGGATCGAAGGATGTAAGACTGCTCGATTGATCCGGACCTTCGCTGACGCTCAGGACCGGCTTCAGACTTTTTTATTCACGCTCCGCCTGCTCTTGACTACTCCCCGATCACCTTCTTGCGGCGCAAGATGTGGTGGTAGTGCTGCGCAAATCGGTGGGCCTCGTCACGCGCTGCCTGAACGAGCTTGAGGCCCAGGTTGTTTCGGCTCAGCCGGATCGGCTCACGCCTGGCCTGCATGTAGATCAGCTCTTCCTTCTTCGCCAGTGAGATCACCATCGGCGGCTTGATGTTCAATTCGTCAAAGGCCTGAAGCGCCGCGTGCAACTGACCCAGACCGCCGTCGATCACGATCACGTCCGGGTACAGCTCGTTGCCCGCACCGGCCTCGCGATACCGCCGGCTCACCACCTCGCGGATGCTCGCGTAGTCGTCGTTGATGCGTTGGTTAGAGGTGGGATGGGCATCCTGCCCGTCATGGCTTTCTACTTGGTCCGTGACAGGCAAGATGCCTGTCCCACCTGAACCTGTGCCCATGATCTTGTACCGCCGATACTCGTTCTTCAGCGGCCGGCCATCCACAAAACACACCTTACTGCCCACCGTCTCTCCGCCCTGCAGATGCGCGATGTCGATGCACTCCAGGCACCGGATCGGCTTATCCAGCCCCAGCGTTTTTCGCAAGGATTCCAGGCCTTTTCGCGGGTCCTCCACAAACGACTCGGCCTCGGGCTGCCAGTTGTCACGCATCTTCCCGCGGTCGTCGAGCTTCTCGATCGCGCGGATCTGATCACGCAGCACCGCCGCCTTCTCAAACGCCAACTCGCTGCTGGCCAGCTCCATCTCCTGCCGCAACTCGCGCAGCAGTACGCTGCGCTTGGAGTCCAGGAAGCGGATGAGCCGCTGGATGTCGGCCCGGTAGTTGTCCTTGTTGATCTTCGCGCCGCATGGGGCCGAGCACTGCTTGATCGGGTACAACAGGCACGGCCGAAAGTGCTGATTTTTCGGGTCCCCGTCGTTAATCTCAAGCGTACAGGTGCGGAACTTGAAGATGCGTTGCAAGAGTTGCACCGCTTCGCGCAGGGCATAAACGCCGGTGAACGGGCCGTAGATTTTCGCGCCGCGGTAGTCGGGGTTGTTGGGCTCGCGGGTGATGAAGACGCCGGGGAAGTCGTCCTTGAGCGTGATGACCAGGTAGGGGAAGGTCTTGTCGTCGGTCAGCGCCGCGTTGAAGCGTGGGTGGATGTCCTTGATCAGCCGATTCTCGGTCAAGAGCGCTTCCCACTCGGTCTCGCAGAGCAGGACATCAAAGTCGTCGATGAGTTCGAGCATCGGCAGCTTCTTAAGGCCAAGCCCACCCGACGCCGCGGCCGAGGGCACGAAGTAACTGCTGACGCGGTCGGGCAGGTTGTTCGCCTTGCCGACGTAGAGGACCAGTCCCTTGGCGTCCTTCATGAGATAGACGCCGGGCGACTTGGGTAGCGACCGCGCCTTGATCAATAGCGCGTCGAGCTTGTCACGGTCGGCAGGCATAGGCCACATTGTAGGTCGATGCCTGTTCTGGATGGCGACTTTGGCTTATGAGCCGCGCACTCGCGTAAGATCGTCTGAACGATCGCTCGCTCAACCCGCCGGTCGCTTGGTCTTGCGTTCACGTTTGCCTTCGTCGGGTCGATTGAGGTCGGCCTCGATCTGGCTAAGCTCTGCGTCGAGCCGGGCCGTGTCGTCCGAAGGGTCTGATTCCCTCGTCCGCTGCGGGTAGCCCTGTGGCGAGGGGACCGACGCGTATCGGCCGGGGTTGAAGTACGCGAAGAGCAGGGCGTTGAGCACAGCACAGTCCACAAACTGCTGGCGGACACCGCGGTGCCTGTGCAGCAGCCGTTGCAGCAGGTCCAGGCGCTGGGGCGCAATCACGCCGTCGAGGTACTGCCAGATCAATGCACCGGCCTTGTGACGCAGGAGAAAAGCGAACATGGCGGACTCCAAGAGAGGCATCAACTGACACGCTCGTATGTAGATTGCACGAAAACGTGATTTCTTACCATCGACTTGGTAAAAATCAGGAAAATTCTTCATTTTATAACGCAAAAGGCGTGATGTTTGCTGCGATGTTATGCTCCAACGATGGCCGGTCCGAACCCATCGAGCCCGGGGGTATGCCGCGCTTCCGAGGCAGGGGTTTTGATCTTCATCAAGGTGGTCCCCGGGTCAAGCCGCGATCGCGTGATGGGTCTGCTCGGTGATCGACTGAAGGTCGCCGTTGCCGCCGCACCAGAAGGTGGCAAAGCCAACGACGCGGTGTGCAAGCTCTTGGCCGGGGTGCTGGGCATCTCGCCCAGGCAGGTCCGCGTCATCGCCGGCCACACCTCGCCGATCAAGACCATCGAGGTTCAGGGCGCGCAACTGGAAAGCGTGCGCGAACAACTGTCAGCCTATCTTCAGTGACACAGGCTCAAACCGGCGCCCTGGGCTCATGGTGACAATCAAGGCGGGCCGCCAAGGACGCCAAGAAACGCCAAGTCGAGCATGGTGTGTATTCAAATTGTCCAGCAAAGCAGGTGTCAAGGTTTAATGAAATTTTGTCCTTTTGTGCATTTTGTGGCAAAAGTTTGATTTCAACTTGGCGTTTCTTGGCGTCCTTGGCGGCCCATCCTGCACCGTACGTCACATCGCCTACAATCTCCCACGTGCCCGAACAAGACAACACCATCATCAATGCCGAGGCTCCGTGGATCGGTGAGGGGCTGAGCTTCAGTTGTACGCAGTGCGGCAACTGCTGCACCGGGCCCAGCGGTTATGTCTGGTTCAGCGAAGAAGAAGCGCAGGCCATGGCCGACTATCTGGGCATGGATGTGCGGTCGTTTCATCAGCGTTACGCCCGTCGGGCGATGGGGCGCTGGACGCTCGATGAGGTCCGGCACCGCAGCGGGTACGACTGCGTCTTTCTCAAGGAAACCGAGGAGGGCCGGCGGATCTGCTCGGTTTATCCGGTTCGCCCGGCGCAGTGCCGGACCTGGCCGT
>JBGSTE010000287.1:0-6135 GCA_041736655.1 Phycisphaeraceae bacterium
CTGCTCGGAGCTGTTGTGCACGGTAGCGGTGATGCGGACGCGCTGGCCCACGCCGATGGCGCGGGACGAGAGCGACACGTTCATGATCGACAAGTTTCGGCCGGTTTCACCGGCAACAGGCATCAGCACGATCTGTGGCCGGGTGGGCATCTGATCGATCTGATCCATCAAACGCTGACGCGACTGGCCCGAGTCATCCGCCCAGCTCACACGCTGAAAATCGCTGATCAGCACCAGGTCTCGCTTGAGCGTGGTCGCTTCCTTGAGGTTTGCGATGCCCTGTCGCAGCGCTGCCGGGCCGTCGGCCAGAGCGCGGTCGGCCGACAATTCATCAAGCCGGTTGGCGACACGATCCAACTCGGGCGTGAGCGTCTGCGTCAATGGGTCAAACCCCCCGCCGACGCGGACGACCTGGCCCTTGCTGCCCTTGGGCTGGATCGCCAGGACGCCCCGCGTCTGCTCGCGCGCCAGGTCAAAGCGGGACTTACCCTGTGCGTTGATGTCGCGGGCCTGCATCGAGTAGCTGGCGTCGAGCATGACAACGGTCGAGCCCGGCGCCGAGCCGATGAGCTTCTGAAAACTCGAGAGGATCGGCTGAGCCATCGCCAGCGCCAACAGCACGGGGATCGCGCAGCGGACCAGCAGCATGATGATCTGTTCGAGCTTGATCCGCCTGCGATTCTGCCTGACGACCTGCTGGAGCAGGAACATCGCGCCCCAGTCGATCTGCCTGTGCCGGCTCTTACTGAGGAGGTGGATGATCAGCGGGATGTTAAACGCCAGCACGCCGCCGAGCAGCGCGAGGTTGAGGAAGGTCATCGACCGGCCCTCCGCGCAAGATCGTGTCGGCGGGCCAGGTAAGCCGCCAGCGCGTCGGCATAGGGCGTGTCGGTCGTCAACTCGACCAGGTCCACGCGCTGGCGTCGGCAGGCGGTGCGCAGGTCGCTGCGGTAGCGCTCAAGCTGCTCCAGATACGCCCGGCGGAGCTGTGCGGGGTCGATCAACTGGTGTCGGCCATCGACCTCCAGACAATCAAAGCGGTGCCAGCGCTTAAACGGGAAATTGATCTCGTCGGGGTCCAGCAGTTGGAACACCATGACGTCGTGCCGGGCGTGGGTGTAGTGCGCCAGACCGCGCAGCATGGCCGGCACATCCGCGAAGCAGTCGCTGATCAGGACGATGAGCCCGCGGCGCTTGACCTTGGCCGAGGCATCGCGGAGGACCTGGCCCAGGTCGGTCTCGCCGCCGAGCTGGGCATCGCGCATCGCATCGAGCAGGACGCCGACGTGCCCGGGCCGAGCGCGTGGCGGGATGTAGCTGCGGACCTTGGTATCAAACGTGACCAGCCCCGCCGAGTCCGCCTGACGGATGATGAGGTAGGCCAGGCACGCCGCCAGACGCACGGCATATTCATGCTTGCTGCCGCGCGTCGGCTCAATGGGCGAGGTGTAGCGCATTGAACCGGAGCAGTCCAGCAGGATCGTCGCGCGGAGGTTGGTTTCCTGTTCGTACTCGCGGATGTAGAAGCGGTCGGACTTGGCAAAGACCTTCCAGTCGAGGTTGCGCAGGTCGTCGCCGGGCACGTAAGGCCGGTGCTGCTTGAACTCGATGGATGCGCCCTTGTCCGGCGACCGGTGCAGGCCGGTGTTCATCCCCTCGACCACCGTGCGGGCAAGCACGCTGAGGTTGCCGATGGACTTGAGGTCGGCCGGCGTGATGTGGTCGGTGATGGGCATGGTGTTGAATGTTTCGGGAGGGCGAGGCTCCTGCCGAGCCGCAAGTTATCTGTCATTTATGGCTCAGGAGGAGCCTAACCTACTCAAGATTATTTACCGCTTCACATCGTTTCATTATCATTTAAGTATGTCGTCGTCACTTCCAGAACGCAGTCATCCCGTACACGGGGTCAAGAGAACAGTGAATGGGCCAACAGTCGTTTTCCTGACAGTCTGTTCACGCGAACGAGTGCCTTGGCTGGCGAATAACCTCGTCCATGACCAGATCCGTTCTGTGTGGAAACATGCCCAGGCTTGGCAAGTCGGCCGATACGTCATCATGCCCGACCACCTGCATTTATTCGCCGCCTTGTGCGACGATCGATTCGATCTGGATCGCTGGGCAAGATATTGGAAATCACAATTCAGCAAGCTGCACAGCAACGTCGAACACCGTTGGCAGACAGACCATTGGGATACGCGCATGCGAACGATTGCACAGTTTGAGGAAAAGTGGGAGTACGTCCGACTCAATCCTGTACGCAAAGGTTTGGCAAGTGATCCGAATGATTGGCCGTACCAAGGTGTCATATTTGATTGGGTTTGGTAAGTCATTGGTTATGCATCACGATTCGCGGCTCGGCAGGAGCCTCGCCCTCCCACAAATCTCGCCCTTCCACCATCCTCATCCTAAATCACCCTGGCCTGACTCTGCCCCTTGGCCAGCGACACCAGCTTCGCGATCAACTGGTCCACCGCGATGCCCTCGGCCTCGGCGGCGAAGGTCGGCGCTAAGCGGTGACGCAGCACCGGCATCGCCAGATGTTCGATGTCGTCGGCCGTCACGTGCGTGCGCTTATGTAAGAGCGCCCGCACCTTCCCTGCAAGCACCAGGTGCTGGCAGGCACGCGGGCCCGGGCCCCACTCGATGAACTCCTTGACCCAGGCCGGCGCATCGGGGTCGGTCGGCCTGGCGGTGCGCACTAGGTCGAGCACCATCTCCATGACGTGTTCGGGCACGGGCACCTTGCGGACGACTTCCTGGCACTGCTCGATCTGTGCACCGGTGAGGATCGGCTGGATCTCGCCGGTGATCGCGCCGGTGGTTTGCAACACGATCTGTCGTTCCTGATCGCGGGTGGGGTAGTCGACCTTGACCATTAAGAGGAAGCGGTCGCGCTGGGCCTCGGGCAGTGGGTAGGTGCCTTCTTGTTCGATGGGGTTCTGCGTGGCCAGGACGAAAAAGGGCTCATCGAGTAGATAGGTCTTGCCGCCGACGGTGACGCTGTGTTCCTGCATCGCTTCGAGCAGGGCCGCCTGGGTCTTGGGCGGCGTGCGGTTGATTTCGTCGGCGAGCAGCATCTGCGTAAAGATCGGGCCCTTCTCGAAGATGAGCTGGCGGTGGCCGGTGGTGGGGTCTTCCTGGATGATGTCGGTGCCGGTGATGTCGGCGGGCATGAGGTCGGGTGTGAACTGAACGCGTCGAAAGCCCAGGTGCATAGCCTGAGCGAGCGAGCGGACCATGAGCGTCTTGGCCAGGCCGGGTACGCCTTCTAATAGACAGTGCCCGCGTGCGAGGATGGCGATCATGAGTTGTTCGATGACTTCTTCCTGGCCAACGATGACCTTGGCGAGTTCCTGCCGAACGCGGTCGTAGGCGTTGACGAGCATCTGGGCCTGCTGGAGATCGTGGTCGGCGGGTTGGGGCATATCAGGTTCCTGAGTTTGGATCGGCAAAGATGTGGCAGGGCGCCTGCACACCTTTGAATGCAGACACGCAGAGATTGCACCATCTTACGACGCAAACCCCGCGCTGCACATAAAAAAACCGTAGGCAAATGCCCGTCCGCATGTTATGTTTGAGGTGGTGGCCCTGCCGATGCGGCCGCCCCTCCCTTCTTCAGCGCGTCGGCGGCATCCTTTCCAAAGGAGCGTGCCTTATGGCGGTACTGACCTCCACCCACTCCACCGCGGATATCCGCAACCTCGCCCTCGTCGGCCACGCCTACGCCGGCAAGTCCACCATCGTCCAGACCCTCCTCGCCCGCGCCGGTGTCGCAGGACACGCCGGCCCGGTCGAGCGGGGTCAGACACTCTGCGACTTTACCGACGAAGAACGCGAGCACGGCCACTCGCTCTACAGCCACATCCTCCACCTGGACTATCGCGACAAGCACATCAACCTCATCGACACCCCCGGCTCGCCGGACTTCACCGGCCAGGCCATCTCCATCTTCCCCGCCGTCGAAACCATCGCAGTGGTCATCAACGCCCAGACCGGCATCGAGAGCGTCACGCGTCGCATGATGCAGCGGGCCCAGCGCCGCAACCTCTGCCGGATGATCATCATCAACAAGATCGACGCGGACAACATCGACCTGCCCGCCCTGCTTAGCTCCCTGCGAGAGGCCTTCGGCAAGGTCGTTTTGCCCATCAACCTGCCAACTACACTGCCCGGCGGCGGCAAGGGCGTCATCGACTGCTACCGCCAGAGCACCGGCGAGTCGGACCTGGGCCCCGTTGCCGACTTTCACACCGCGATCGTCGACCAGATCGTCGAGGTCGACGACAAGCTCATGGAGCTCTACCTCGAACAGGGCGAGGTCACGCCCGAGCAACTGCACGAACCCTTTGAAAAAGCCCTGCGTCAAGGCCACCTGATCCCCGTCTGCTTTGTCGCTGCCCGGCCGCATGATGATCCCGATAACCCCGTGGGCATCGATGAACTGCTGGACATCCTCACGAACCTGGCGCCAAGCCCGTTGGAAGGTAACCCCCGGCCGTTCGTGCGTGGCAGCGACTTTGACCACGAGCTGCACTTTGAACCCGACGCGAACAAGCACGTCATCGCCCACGTCTTTGCGGTGCGCGTCGACCCCTTCGTCGGCAAGCTCGCCTGCTTCCGCGTCCACCAGGGCACGGTCACCGCCGACACCCAGCTCTTCATCGATGACGTCAAGCAGGGCGAGAGCAAGAAGCCCTTCAAGGTCGGCCACGTCTTTAAGCTCCAGGGCAAGGAGCACATCGAGATCGAGCGCGCGATCCCCGGCGACCTCGTGGCCGTCGCCAAGGTCGAGGACATCCACTACGACGCGGTCCTGCACGACTCGCACAGCGAAGACAACCTGCACCTGCGGCCCATCGGCCTGCCCGAGCCGATGTCCGGACTGGCGGTCGCGCCCAAAAAGCGTGGCGACGAGCAGAAGATCGCCGACGCCTTTGCCAAGCTGATGGAGGAAGACCCGACGCTCAAGATCACCCGCGACAGCGTCACGCATGAGACCGTCATCCACGGCCTGGGCGAGCTGCACCTGCGTGTGCTCCTGGAGAAACTCAAGAACCGCTACCACGTCGAGGTCGACACCCACCCGCCGAAGATCGCTTACCGGCAGACGATCACCAAGAACGCTGAGGGACACCACCGGCACAAGAAACAGACCGGCGGGGCTGGGCAGTTCGGCGAGGTGTACCTGCGTGTGGAGCCGATGGATCGCGGCGCGGGCTTTGAATTTGTCAACGACACCTTCGGCGGGAGCATCCCGCACAACCTCATCCCAGCGGTGGAAAAAGGCGTCAAACAGGCCCTGGAGCAGGGTTTACTCACCGGCTGCCCGCTGCAGGACCTGCGGGTGAGCGTGTACGACGGCAAGCACCACCCGGTGGACTCCAAGGAGATCGCCTTCATCACCGCGGGGCGTCACGCGTTCTTTGACGCGGTCAGCAAGGCCGACCCGGTGCTGCTTGAGCCCATCCTGCACCTGGAAGTGACCGTGCCCAGCGCGCATCTGGGCGATATCACCGGCGACCTGGCGGGCAAGCGCGGTCGGATCCAGGGCACGGACTTCCTGCCTGGGGACATGGCGCTGATCGATGCGCTGGTGCCGTTGGCGGAGGTCGGCAGTTACCAGAGCCAGCTCAAGAGCATGACGGCCGGCCAAGGCACGTTCACGATGGAGCTGAGCCACTTCGACGCGTTGCCGACGCACCTCCAGGAAAAAATCGCGTCGCAGTATAAGAACCATGTGGCCGCGGACTGATCAAGCAAGACTTGATGAAGCACGAGCAGTGATGCAACGCCCGCGGCGCACGTCGCGGGCGTTGTTGATTCAAGCTAAGGCGCGATGTCGGTCGAAAAAAATCTGACACGATGAGCAGAAATTCATTCAAGAATACTCAAGCTCGATGATGATGAGCGCCGATACGAGTTGCGCCGTCATTTTTTTTATTGACTTGACCCCAGTACTGACGTTACATTGTTGACTCAAGCTCCGAAGCGCGCACGAAAGGAACCACGCCATGGCAAAGAAGAAAGCTGCAAAGAAGGCTACGAAGAAGAAGGCTGCTAAGAAGGCTACCAAGAAGAAGGCTGCTAAGAAGAAGAAGTAAGGATTCGTTTTCTCCCTTGGCCGGCAACGTAAAC
>JBGSTE010000353.1:0-10801 GCA_041736655.1 Phycisphaeraceae bacterium
CTTCACCGTGCTGTTCGATGGCACGTCCACCGACGCCTTCCGCGGCTACAAGAAGGAAGGCTACACGGACAAGGGCTGGGTCATCGAAGACGGCGCGCTGCGAAAGGTCGCCAAGGCCGGCGGCGGCGACATCATCACCAAGAACCAGTACGCCAGCTTCGACCTGCGCTTTGAGTGGAAGGTCGCCAAGGGCGCAAACTCCGGCGTGATGTACCGCGTGGCCGAAGGCAACGGCGCCAGCTACATGACCGGCCCCGAGTACCAGATCCTTGAAGATGCCAACCACAACGACGGCAAGAGCGCCCTGACCTCCACCGGCGCGCTCTACGCCCTGATCGCCTGCAACGAGAAGAAGACCCTCAAGCCCGTCGGCGAGTGGAACAGCACACGCATCGTGATCAAAGGCAACCAGGTCGAGCACTACCTCAACGGCGAGAAGGTCGTCGCGTACACATGGGGCAGCGACGAGGTCAAGAAGCTCATCGAAGGCAGCAAGTTCAAGAGCTGGCCCGATTTCATGACCAAGGACACCGGCTACATCGCCTTCCAGGACCACGGCGACGACGTGTGGTTCCGCAACATCAAGATCAAAGACCTCGACGCCAAGTAATCAACGACCCCGCGAGACTGCGACATGCGAATCGATCGACTGACAACGACGCTGGCGGCGATGGCGCTGCTGGTTCTGGTTGCCTTCCAACCAACAACCGCGCAGGCGGCGGAACAAGCCGAGGGCGAAGGCTGGGAGGTGCTCTTTGACGGCACCAACACCGACGCCTTCCGCGGCTGGAAACGCGACACCTTCCCCACGCACGGCTGGGTAATCCAGGACGGCACCCTGCACATCCAGGCCAACGCCAAGGCAGGCGACATCGTCACGAAGAAAAAGTACGGCGACTTCGACCTGCGCTTTGAGTGGAAGGTCTCGCCCGGCGCGAACTCCGGCGTCATCTACCGCTGCAACGAGTACGACGATGTCCGCCTGTCGTTCATGTCCGGCCCCGAGTACCAGGTCCTCGATGATGACAAGCACATCAACGGCAAACACCCCACCACCACCGCCGCCAGCCTCTATTCGCACTACGCACCGAGTGACAAAAAGAATCTCAAGCCCGTCGGCGAGTGGAACACCGGCCGGGTCGTCGTGAAGGACGGCAAGGTCGAGCACTGGCTCAACGGCGAGATCGTCGTGGCCTACGACCTGAACAGCGCTGAGTTCAAGCAGCTCAGCGCCAAGACCCACTACAGCCAGTGGACCCACTTTGCCAAGGACAGCGTCGGCCACATCGCCTTCCAGGACCACAACAACGACGTGTGGTTCCGCGATATCAAGATCAAGCCGTTGGATGACAAGGCCAGCCCAACCAGCGATACGGTTGCGGATGACCACTGGCGCACGCTGTTTGATGGCAGCTCGACCGAGCACTTCCGCGGCCTCAACCGCGAGGCGTTCCCGCAGACCAACTGGTCGATCCAGGACGGCGCGCTCTACCACGACGAGAAATGGGGCGGCGGCGACATCATTACGAAGAAACAGTACGGCAGCTTCGACCTGCGCTGGGAGTGGAAGATCGCCGAGGGCGGCAACTCGGGCGTGAAGTATTTCGTCGGCGAGAACGGCGATGCAAAAAACATCTACGCCCTGGGCCCGGAGTACCAGCTCCTGGATGATGACAAGCACAAGGACGGCCTGATCAAGAAGCACCGCACCGGCGACCTGTACGACCTGATCGAGGCCAACGACAAGAAAAAAGTCATGCCCGTCGGCGAGTGGAACACCTCACGCATCCTGGTGCAAGGCAACCACGTCGAGCACTGGCTCAACGGCGAGAAGGTCGTTGCGTACGAGCTCGAGTCCGACGCGTTCAAGGCCCTGGTTGATAAGAGTAAGTACCGCAACAACGCCCAGTTTGCCAAGACCCGGCCGGGCTTCATCGCCTTCCAGGACCACGGCGACAAGGTGTGGTTCCGCGAAGTCCGCATCCGCGAGTTGCCTGAAAAACAAGCCGAGTAGTGAACCCGCCGGCTGATTGCCGTACTTCATGGATGTCCAGACAGGGGCTGATGTGATGACGCCGAAGATATACAAACTGGTTTGGTCGTTCGTCGCGGCAGGCGCTTTAACCAGCGGCTGCGCTTCGGCACAGATCAGAGACGCAGGCCAGCCCGGTGAGCATGGTGGCGTGGCCGGCGATCCGCAGGAAACACCCCCGGAAGTTGCCCCATCTGTTCCCCCGGATGTTGCCGCGCAGCCGGCGGACCCGCAGGTCGTCGAGCTACTTCAAAAAATCGAGGCGGTGTCCAGCGAACTGAACACGCTCAAGGCCCGCGTGCGCTACACGCGTATCCAGACGCTCACCGGCGATCAGCAGCGGCGCTATGGCGACTTTTATTACGCGACCGCAACGCAAGAAAGCCCGACACAATTTGCGGTGCTCTTTGACCGCATCATCGTCGATGACAAGGCCCGGCCGATGCAGGCCTGGTACATCTTCGACGGCAACTGGCTGCTGGAGCGCGACCACGACGACAAGTCCGCCGTCCGCCGGGAACTGGTTCCCAAGGGCGCGGAGAAGTCCGACACGTTGAGCCTGGGCGATGGGCAGATGCCGATCCCGCTTCGGCTCAAGGCCGACGAAGTGCTCAAGACGTATCAAGTCACGCAGCTTGACGACGAGCCGTATGGCGAAGAGCAGGTGCTCATCCACCTGCAACTAAAGCCCAAGCAGGCGAAGCAGGCTGGGGCCCCGCTGGACCTGTGGTTCGACAAGAAGACGCTGTCGCTGCACAAGGTCGTGACGACCGAGGACACCGACGAGATCGAGATGCTCTTCACGCAGATCACGCCGAACCCGACGATCAAGGCCGAGACGTTCGACACGAAGCTGCCGGATACCAAAGAGGGCTGGCAGGTTCAGGAAGTCGGGCTTTGATGATTTAGCGAATTGCCTGCCAAGCGTATGAAGCACAAATGAAATCGCCGGGTCCAAAAGACCCGGCGATTGGTTTTATTGAGAGTTTCGCCCAGTGCTAAGTAATCAGCGTCGTCGGCGGATCAGGCCGGCACCAGCGAGGATGCCGAGCATCGCCAGTGAGGTCGGCTCGGGCACCACGGCGATGCGGACGTGGTAGGCAAGGATGACGCTGTCGTTGTCAAGCCCTGCGTTGTAGTTGTTGTCGATGCCGTTGCCGTCGAGCATGTTGCCGTTGGTCGTGAGGAAGTCGTTGTCGTTGCCGATGAAGAGGTAGTAGTCGTCGGTAGCTGGTGTATCCAGCGCCGGGACCAGGGCCAGTCCTTCCTGCTTCTCAGACATCGCGGTCAGCGTGCCGGGGCCGGCATAGTCGAGGTTCATGCCAACCAGCGCGAGCTGCGTCGGATTGAGCATGTTCAGGGCCTCGACCGTGGAGACGGGGGTGATAGACGGGTTAAGTTGGCCTGCGGTCACCACCGAAGTGATGCCTTCGTAGGCGGTGCCTGCGAGGTTGGTGGCGCCGGTGGTGTCCGCCAGGAGAATGCTCTTATAGACAATCGGGGCCGAGCCCGCGACACCCAGGCCGATGCCGTCACGCGAGAGGACCAGGAACTGGTCCTTGCTCAGGGCGAGGACTTCGCTCTGCGCGGCGGTGCGGTCCAGCGCCGAGCCATCGCCGTTGCTGTCGAAGGTCGGCAGCTCAAGGACGTAATGCTCGATGGGGCTTGCGGGCGTGGGGTTTCCCTGGATGTCGTAAACCAGGACGCGGGTGAGCTTGCGGTTGTCCTGGTTGCCGTCGTTGGTCAGGTCCTGGAGCGAGCCGGACTGGTTGACAGCCAGGAGGTACTTGCCATCGGGGGTGATGGACAGGCCTTCCATGCCCTGGTTGTTGCGTCGGCCGGTGGTTGGCGCGGCGGTGGAATTGAAGTTGACGTTGCCAGCGGTCACGGGCAAGAGTGCTCCTGGCGGGCTGATGAGTCCGGTGAGCTGGCCGGCGGCGTTGAAGTGGTAGATCGAGGAGGCGTACTCGTCGCTAACGTAGTACGAGCCGTCGGGCATGAGGACCAGGCCCTCGGCGTCGAGGCTCATCTTGCCGTTAGCGGCATCGGGGACCGGCAGGCCGAAGGCCAGGCGAGTGCCGGCGGCGGGGTCTTCTCCGGTCGTCGGAATGCCACGTTCGTCGATGAGGGTGGTCAGCCCGGTGTAGGTCAGGCCGATCTGGTTCTGCGAGGCCTTGACCTGCGGCAGGTTCGGGCCGGCGTAGGGCGTGAAGGTCATGTCAAAGCGCTGAACGCGGCCGACGTAGTCGGAGAACACGCCGTTTCCCGGATCGTTGTAGCCGCGGTCGGGCAGGGTCAGCAGCGTACCGGATAACTCGCCGGTCTGGCTGTTGTAGGCCCAGGTCGTCGGGTCGATGGTCATCGACGAGATCGAGCCGAGCGTCTCGTTGCGGGCGTCACGCGCCAGCGCGCTGATGCGACCGGCGCCGACCAGGCCGAAGTTGGTGAACTGGAGATTGCCCGACTGCACAGTCGTCGGGCCTGCGACGTTGGTTACGTTGGGCGTGAGGAATTGGGCGTGGGAAGTGCCGGCAATCAGCAGCGAGGCAGTTGCGAACAAGACTTTGGAACGGGTCATGGCTCTCTTCTCTCGGGTGGGTGAAACCGATGTCAACGCAAGTGGCGGATCATTACGCTGATCTGTTAGCAACCCGCAATGAATCGGTGACCCGATGTCGAGGGATGTTAAAAAACTTCAATACAACTACAAGGGGTTAGCGGCCCGGAATCCCAGCAGAATGCGGCGATTCAAGGCAACGCTTTGATCGCCGCGTCGATCTGCTCGATCGCGTTGTAAAAATGCGGCGAAATCCGCAGGTGGCCCATACGCTGGGCGATGATGATGCCTTGGCTTTCAAGCGATTTGACGATCTCGGCATGCGGCGGCGCGCCCTCAGGCGCATCAAACGCGACGATCCCGCTGCGCTCGCGATGGCCCGGCGGGGTGACGACCTTGTAGCCTTTATCGCTAAGTAACGTTCGCGCATGCTGGCACAGTGCGTCGATGCGTGACCAGACGATGTCGATGCCAACCTCCAGCAACAGCGCGATACTCGCGCCCATCCCGCGGATGCCCGGCACGTTCCACGTGCCCGGCTCAAAGCGTCTTGCATCGGGGTAGTAGCGCTCGTCGTAGTTGCCGTAGTCCAGGTGGTTGTGTCGCCCCAGCCAACCGGGGATCAAGGGGCGTAGCTGCTGGCACAAGTCCTCCTCGCAGAAGAGGAATCCCGCGCCCTCCGGGCCGAGCATCCACTTGTGTCCGTCGGCGGCGAGGAAGTCGATGCCCATCGCCTGCACATCCACCGGCAGAACGCCCAGCGACTGGATCGCGTCGACACACAACAGCCCGCCGGCCGCGTGGACCTCGTCGACGATCGGCCTGAGGTCGATGCGGTAGCCGCTGCCGAACTGCACGTGCGACAGTGCGACCACGCGTGTGCGGTCGTTGATCAGCGCGATCACGTCGTCGACATCGATGCGGAAGTCCGGCCCCTGCTTGGCTTCAACGACCTCGACGCCCAGACGCTGCAGGTCGGTCCACGGGAAGCGGTTGGCCGGGTACTCAACAGCCGAGATGACCACGCGATCGCCCCGCCGCCAGTTGAGCCCGCCGGCGAGGGTGGCGATGCCGGTGGTCGTGTTGGGGATGAACGCGATTTCGTGCTTGCCCCGGGCGTTGACGAGCTTGGCGCACAGGGATTTGACCGCCAGCACGCGGTGGTACCAGTCGTTGTCGGCAAAGTGGCCCTGGGAGGCGGCGTTGACGCAGTCGGCGATCTCGCGGGCACAGCAGGCCGGCAGCGGCGCGACCCCGGCGTGGTTGAGGTAATTGACCTCGCGGAGCACCGGGAACTGGGCAACCAGATCAATCGTTGAAATAGAAGGCAGACGCATCGCGTCCGCGATCATAGACTAAGGAACCATGATGACGCTATCCCAACGCCTGACCGCCCCGCTCCTCACTGTCCTGCTGATGATCTGCCTGCCGGTGAGCAAACCGGTTTGGGCCCAGCCTGCGAACGAGTTGGCGGTCGAACTTTCGCCGCTGGTCACGCGCCTGCTTGAGGACGAACTATTGACCGAGGCCCAGCGCCGCGAGGCGATGATCTTTCATGGTCAGTGGGATGGGCTTGGTGAACTCAATCCAAAGGAAGAACTCAGGCTGCGCGTTGCTCGGTATGAAGTGCGAAACGACGGCGAGTCTGTTGCCAAACGAATCTCTCTTGCTGATGCAGGCGGGCCAGCTACTCAACACGACATCGCCTTGTTGGCCAGAGCCGCGGTCCTTGGCGGCAACCCCGAGTCATGTATCAACGCCGAGATTCAAGCAGGCGGAGGCGCCAGCCAGATCGCGTTCCAACGACTCAAGGCTCAAGCCTACGAAGACCTCGGCCAGTACCCCAAGGCCATCGAACTTCTCGCCCCGCTCCGCGAGCAGGCGCAGAAAGACATCAAAGCCTTCACGACCGCTGAAGACCTGACCGCTGCCGCTGAAGCGATCGTCATGCTGGCCAAGCTCGAAGGCCGGCCCGCGGCGGACTATCACCTGGCGGTTCAACTGCTGAGTAAGGCCCACGAAGAGGTCGATCCGCTGTATTGGCCGGCCTACGTCGCCGAGGCGGAGATCCTGTTTGACAAGGGCAACCCGCAGCAGGCGATGGAGGCGGTCGTGCAGGCGCTGTCGCTGAACCCCAAATCCAGCGAGGCGTGGTACCTGCTGGGATCGATGCGGACGCGCTACTTTGACTTTGATCTAGGCAACAAGGCCCTTGCCGAGCTGCGCGCGATCAACAAGGAGCACCCGCTCGCCGACACACTGGCGGTCGAGATCGCGCTGCGGCAGATGGACGTCGATGCGGCCAAAGCAGCACTGGGCCCGGCGCTTTCGCGTTACCCCACGCACCGCCAACTGTTGGCCCTCAGCGCTGCGGTATCAGCAATGAGCTACGACGAGAAGGCGACTGGCGAGGCGCTGATCGCGTTTGAAAAACTCGCGCCGGGCAACCCACAGGCCCACTTCGCGGTCGGACAGGCCCTCAGTGACGAACGTCAATACGCCCTGGCTGAACCGTATTTCAAACAAGCCATCGCGATGTTGCCCGGCTGGTCGCAGCCGCAGCTTGCGCTGGGCGCGATGTACATGCAGTGGGGCAAGCTCGATGAAGCGGCCGCGCAGTTGCAGATCGCCTCTACGCTCGACCCCTTCCACAAGGAGATCACCAACCAGCTCACGCTCGTGCAGGAGATGCTCGGCTACGAGACGCTCCAGTCCGGCCAGTTCCTCATCCGCTACAAGCCCGGCATCGATGAGGTGCTTGCCCGCGATATGACGCTGCACATGAACACGATGGCGCAGTCGTTCATCGCGCGCTTTGCCCACGATCCGCCGGCGGTGACGCAGGTGGACATCATGCCCGACGACCAGCACTTTGCCGTGCGGATCACCGGCATGCCCGACATCTGGACCATCGCCGCGTGCATGGGCGATGTGCTGGCGATGACCCCGCCCAGGCCCGGGCCCAAGCGCGCGTACGGCGCGTACAACTGGCTCAACGTGCTGGGCCACGAGTACGCCCACGTCATCCACCTGAGCCAAACCCAGAACCGCGTCGCGCACTGGTTTACCGAAGGCGCCGCCGTCCGCATGGAGACCACCGGCTGGGTCTGGGAGCAGTACACCCTGCTTGCACGCTGCTACAACAACAACGAGCTCTTCACCTACGACAACCTCAACTGGGGCTTTATCCGACCCACCCAGCCGCACCACCGCTCGCTGGCCTACGCACAGTCCGCGTGGATCATCCAGTACATAGACGAGGTGCACGGCTGGGACAAGGCCCTGGCCATGCTCAATCTCTACCGCGACGGCGTAAGCGAGAAGCAAACCATCCAGCAGGTCTTCGGCACCGACACCGAGACCTTCATGAAAGGTTTCCTTGACTGGGCAGGCAAGCAGGTCGCGGCCTGGGGCATGTCGACCTACGGCATCGAGCCCAAAGATGCGACGCTTAAAAAACTCCTTCAAGTTGAAGACCTCTCGGCAGTCGACCGCGCGCAACTGGATCAGGCAATTAAAGACCATCCCGCCGAGCCGGACCTGCTGCGCATCAAGGCGCAGATCGTACTCATGGGTGAAGATCAACAGGCTGCGATTGAAGCGATCAGGCAGTACCAGCAGGCTCGGCCGGTTGACCCGTGGTCCGACCGCGAGTTGGCGAGGCTGGCGATCAAGGCCGGTGACGCGGAGTCTGCGCTGGCGTCGCTGCTGACGCTCGACCGGATCGAGGGCGACGCGCCGGAGTACGCGGTGGAGTTGTCCCGGGTTTACCGTGGGCGTAAGGATTATGATCGGGCATTGCACTTTGCACACCGCGCGCTTTTACGAGAGCCGTACAACCCGACCTTCCGCGAGACGGCGGCGACGATCGCGGTGCAGATGAACAACCTCGAACAGGCGGCCTTCCACGTGCAGTCGCTGGAACTGCTGGAGCCCGACCGCGCCATCCACCCCAAGCGTCTGGCGGTGATTTACGAACGCCTGGGCCAAAAAGAGCAGGCGGAGGCTGCGCGAAAACGGGCCGATACGTTAGAATTATTAAAAGATGATTAAGTGATCCCCTTCGCCAGCCGCCAGCCATGACCAGACCCGTACCCGACCCCGACCACCCCTATCAGCCCAACAGCCCCGAGGAGATCGTCTTCAACGACAACCTCCGGGAGTTCACCGTCAAGATCGGGCAGATCTGCGGCCTGGAGTCCAACGGCAAAATCTCCCAGCAGGAAGCCTACCGACGCATCCGCGACCTCTGGAAAATGCTCAAGCGCAGCAAGAAAAGCCTGGGCATCGGCAAAGAGAACGACGATAAGCCGGCCTGACCCCCAGCGCAGCACACCGCCCGAATGAAGACGCGACAAGCTCGCCTGTGAAACCCAAGACACACTCAGCGGTAAGGCGCTATCATGCGTCTAAACCGACCTGTCAGAAGATCAACGCCCGGAGACTTGAAGATGCAAAGCCGTCTGTTCCGCTCGCTTGTCCTGCTCATGCTGTGCTTCAACGCCTTGCTGGCGACTCCGCGGATCCATGCGCAGCCTGCGCAGGCCGTCGATGAACCGATCGTTGAGGTCCAGCCCGAGGCAGTCGGCGAGACGGTCGGTTGGCTGGTGCTCCAGGGCCCACTGCGTGAAGGCCCTGTCCGCGAGGCGTGGATCAGCGAGAGCGAGGCCGGCCCGTCGCTGCGGTCCATCCTCAAGCAGATCGACCACGTCACGCAGAACGAGAACTATCTGGGCCTGGTCGTTTATCTCGACATGCCCGAACTGACGACCACGCAGGTCGACGCGATCTACCAGGCCCTGCGTAAGCTCCGCGAGTCGGGCAAGACCGTCATCACCTTCGCACAGGCCTACTCGACACCCGAGTATGTGCTGGCCAGTGCCGGCAACATCATCGCCCTGCAGCATAAGGGCTCGGTTGAGCTGTCGGGCATGCACATCGAGGAGATGTACCTCGCGGGCCTGATGGAAAAGATCGGCGTGCAGCCGAACTTCATCCAGGTCGGCAAGTTCAAGGGCGCCAGCGAGCAGATGATGCGAAAAGGCCCCAGCGAAGAGTGGTCCAAGAACATGGACGGCCTGCTCGATGGCATGTACCAGACGATGCTCGCCCGCATCGCCGAGGGACGCAAAGCAAGCAAGCAGCAGGTCGAGAAGATGATGGAGCAGTCGTGGACGCTCGATGACGGCGGGCTGCTCAAGGCGGGCATCGTGGACCGGCTGGTCGGCCGCGACTTGATCGAGGTCACAGAGGTCGAGTTCGGCGACGAGTTCGTCTGGGACACCGAGATGGGCCAGCAGTTCGTGGACCCCATGGCCCAGGCCATCGCCGCCAACCCGATGATGATGCTCGCTGCGCTCATGTCCGAGCCGGTCATCCAGACCACCGGCCCGACGGTCATGGTCATCCACGCCAACGGCCCGATCATGTCCGGCGACTCGAGCTATGGCGGCGGGATGTTCGGCGGCGATGAAACCATCGGCTCACGCACCATCGACGAGATGCTCGACGAAGCGCTCTACGACGACAACGTCGGCGCGGTCGTCCTGCGACTGGACTCGCCCGGCGGCTCGGCGCTGGCCAGCGAAGTCATGTGGCAGGCCATCCGCGCCTTTGGCGAAGAGAAGCCCATCATCTGCTCCATCGGCGGTATGGCCGCGTCCGGCGGCTACTACATCGCCAGCGCCAGCGATGAAATCTTTGTCGAGCCCCGCGCCATCGTCGGGTCCATCGGCGTCGTGGCCGGCAAGCTCAACCTCAAGGGCCTCTACGACCTGGTGGGCATCAACATCCACACCCGCTCGCGCGGGCCCAACGCCGACCTGCTCTCGTCAGTCGACAACTTCACCGATCAGCAGCGCGAAAAACTGCAAGCCTCGATGACGCTCGTCTACGACCAGTTCCGTGATCGCGTGACGACCGGCCGGGGCGTTCGGCTCAAGAACCTGGACGACGTGGATGAAGGCATGCTCTTCACCGGCACGCAGGCGGTCGCCAGCGGCATGGCCGACCAGCTCGGCGGGCTCGACGACGCGATCGCCTTTGCCGCCAAGCAGGCGGGCCTGGAAGAGGGCAAGTACACCGTGATGGAACTGCCGCACCCGATCTCGCTGGCGTCCTATCTCGAAGGCATGCTCTCGGGCCCGTCGCTGCCCTTTGGCCTGGCGTCGCCGGATCACGCGGCCACGCTTGGCGCCGCCAAGGCCCTGGTC
>JBGSTE010000722.1:0-2728 GCA_041736655.1 Phycisphaeraceae bacterium
ATGCCAGCGTAGCTGGGCAGCGCGCCTGCCCCCACCGCCCGGCGGACGGTTGCGATGTCGCGTCCTTCAGCGAGGGTCTGGCCCTGCTCGCCGAGCACGCGGACGTTCATCTTCAAGTGGTCGGGCAGTTGGGCGTAGTCAAAATCGCTAGGCGCAATAGCCAACCCGCTGACTTTGCTCAGCGCCTGCGCCGCGGCATCTTCAAAGGAGCCATCGCCGAAGGTCAGGTGTTTGAGCGCGTTTCGGGCCGCGTCCGGCGCGGGGCTCAGCGTCTTGCGCAGGGCCTTGGGCAGGGACTTGATCAGCGCGGTGAGCTTCTGCTCGAGCATGCCCGGCACAAGCCAGCCCAGGCGGCGCGGGTCGAGCTGGCCCAGCGCGGTGCGGGGCAGGCTCAGCGTCAAGCCGTCGTGCGCGTTGCCGGGCTCGAAGGTGTAGTGCAGCTTGAACTCGCTCTGTTCGATCCGCAGCTTGTCGGGGTAGGCCCGCGGCGTGACATCCTCAACAGGCCCAGCCAGCAGCGCTTGGCGATCCATGCAGAGGAGCTTGGGCTCTTTGCGTGAGGCCTGCTGGTACCACTTCTTAAACGTCGCGGCATCGACGATGTCGTGGGGCAGGCGTTGATCGTAAAACGTGTAGCGTGCTTCATCGCCGACGATCAGGCCGTGCCTGCGGGACTTGTCTTGCAGCGATCTGACCTCTTCAATCAGGGCCTGATTATGCTTATAAAACGGCAGATCGCAGGGCCAGTCGCTCAGGACCAGCGCGTTCTGGATGAACATCTGCCTTGCCTGCATGGGGTTGACGCGAGCCAGGGGGACGGGCCTGGCCGGCACGAGAATGAGGCCGTAGAGCGAAACTTTTTCGCTGCACATGGCCGAGCCGGTCTGCGCGACCCAGCGTTCGTCGCTGTAGGTTTTTTTGACCAGGTGCCCCGCGATGGGCTCGATCATCGCCGGCTGGATCTTGCCCAGCGTGCGTGCGTAGCGTCGTGTCGTCTCGACGAGTTCCGCGGCAACGACCCATTTGGGCTTAGACTCAAAAAGAGCCGAGCCCGGCCAGAGGCTCAGCTTCTGCCCGCCCGCGCCGTTGTATTCAAACCCGTCGCCCTTGCACGCGATATGCGAGAGTAAACCCGTGAGCAGTGCCCGGTGGATCGCGTCGAGTTTTGTGTCATCAATCGCCTGGTTGGACTGGCGTTCCTGCCTGTCATGAATTGTTGTCGGAGATTTTTTCCGATCGGGCCTTGAGGCCGTGACAGGCAGGAATGCCTGTCCTACGTTTAATTCTTTAACCATCCGCGCGAGCTGCTGGTGCACGTCCACCCACTCGCGCATGCGGATGGCGTTGAGGTAGTTCTGCTTGCAGGCCTTGCGGAGCTGGTTGTTGCTGAGCTTGTCCTTCTGCGTGTGATAGAACGACCAGAGCTTGAGGTAAGCAACAAAATCGCTGCGCTCATCGGCAAACTGTGCGTGGGCCTGGTCGGCCTTTTGCTGCTGGTCCGGCGGGCGCTCGCGCGGGTCCTGCATCTCCAGGGCCGACGCAATCACCAGGACTTCTTCCAGCACGCCTTCCTCTGCGGCCGCGAGCACCATCCGCGCCACCCGCGGGTCCACCGGCATCTGCGACAACTGCCGGCCCATTGCCGTGACGTTGTTCGCTTCATCGAGCGCACCCAACTCATACAGCGACTTGTAACCGTCGCGGATCATGCTCGGCCGAGGCGGATCGATGAACGGGAAATCTTCGATCGCCCCGAAACGCAGCATCGACACCTGCAAAATCACCGACGCGAGGCTCGTCCGCAGAATCTCCGGCGTCGTGAACGCTTCTCGCCCCTGGAAATCCTCCTCCGAATAGAGACGCACACACACGCCCGGCCCGACGCGACCGCAGCGGCCCTTTCGCTGGTCACAACTCGCCCGGCTCACCGCCTCAATCGGTAGTCTCTGCACCTTCGAGTTCGGCGAGTATCGGCTGATCCGCGCGCTGCCGGGGTCGACGACGTAGCGGATCCCCGGCACGGTCAGCGAAGACTCGGCGACGTTGGTCGCGACGACGATCTTCCGCCGCTTGTGGTTGGCAAAGATCGCCTGCTGTTCTTCGTTGGTGAGTCTTGCGTAGAGCGGCAGGATGTCGCTGCCGGGCTGGCGTCGCGCGAGTAAGTCGCAGCAGTCGCGGATGTCGCGCTCGGTGGGCAGGAACACCAGCACATCGCCGGCGGAAGTTCCTGCATCCTCATCCAAGGATGAAATCGCGCGGGCGACCGCTTCGCTGACCTCGTCGACTTCGCCGAACTCATCGGGCTCGATGGGCTGGTAGCGGACTTCGACGGGATACGTTCGGCCGGAGACCTCGATGATGGGCGCCGGGTGGTTGCCGGTGCGGTCGGTGGTGCCAAAGTGCTCGGCGAAACGCGCGGTGTCGATCGTCGCGGAGGTGATGATGATCCGCAGGTCCGGACGCTTGGGCAGGATCTGGCGGAGGTGGCCCAGGAGGAAGTCGATGTTCAGCGATCGCTCGTGGGCCTCGTCGATGATGAGCGTGTCGTAGGCGTCGAAGTAGCGGTCGCGGGCCGCCTCAGCCAGCAGCACGCCGTCGGTCATGAGCTTGATGTAGGTCTTCGGGTTGGTCTTGTCGGTGAAGCGGACCTTGTACCCCACGTCATGCCCCAGCGGCGAGCCGATCTCGTCGGCAACGCGCTGGGCCACCGACCGCGCGGCAAGCCGAC
>JBGSTE010000368.1:0-4325 GCA_041736655.1 Phycisphaeraceae bacterium
GCGGCCAGCAGCAGCACGGCTGCAACCGCGGCGGGCATCCATCGGCCGATGCGCGCGAGCACTGCCGGGCCTTGGTAAGCCACGGGCTGCACACTACGCGATGGCTTCTGCGATTGCACCTGCATCGGTGCCTGCGTCGGCCCATCTGCGGCGGCGGCGGCGGAAGACTCGGCGGCTGTCGTCCGCGCCAGTGTCCGAAGTTTGTCCGCCAGCTCGGCCGGGCACTTCATCGTCGGCCCGGTCATCGCCTGACCGACCGCCTGCTTAAGCTGCAAGTGCCGCGCAACCACCTGTGCGGACTGCGCGTTCTGCGACAACTGGGCCAGCACCGCGGGCTGATCCACAAGCTCAAGCTCGCCGTCGGCCAGCGCCGCGAGCAGTTGATCGATCGATTTCAGAGGGTCGTTGCGGTTCATGTGCGTCGTTCAATCAATCCTGGTTGCCATCGATCTCAACGCCGGTCCCGTAGCTCGGCCTGCCTTGCATAACTGCGGGGGCTTGGGAATTGTTCCCGGCCGAGCTTAAATCCTGTCGCTGCCGGTCTTGATGCCGTGCTCCTGCGCCAGTTCGCCCAGTTTCTGGGTCAGTGTCGCCCTTGCCCGGTGTAGCCGGCTCATGACCGTGCCCAGGGCCACCCCTAAAACGTCTGCGATCTCGCGATATTTCAGGCCCTCGACCGCCCAGAGCAGCAGGACCTCGCGGTAGTGGTCCGGCAGCTCATCAATGGCGTGCTTAAGCCGGTCGTCAACCTGCTCCCAGTCCAGGTGCGCCAGGTCCCAGGCCGGCGGCGGGCTGTCGACCTCGCCATCAACTCCGCCAGCGACCTGGGCGATGACCTCCTCGCCCAGGGCTGGCTCGCGTCGGGCTTTTTTGACCTTGGTATAGAAGTTGTTGTGCAGGATGGTGAACAGCCAGGGCCGAATGCCGTGGCTTCGCAGTTCGAAGCTTTTTTCGCTGCGAAAGGCCTTGAGAAAAGTTTCCTGCACGAGGTCCGCCGCGTCGTCGGGGTTCCGCGCCAGGTGCATGGCCATGCGATAGACGCTGTCCATCTCCGCCAGAGCCAACTCTCTGAATGCCGTGGTTTCCAAGCGTCACCTGCCCTCAATGCTGCCACCAGTGTAATCCAAGGTCGCGGCGGAGGATTAACTTAGTGTATGCTTACACTATTCCTTTGACGATTCGATTATGTTGCGCCGATGCACGAGCTCCCTGTCCAACACGTCGTCCTTCTTTACGCCATGCAGGACGAGGCCCTGCCGTTGATTCGCCGGCTGGAACTGGCGGACAAACAATTCCTCGCCCCGCCCATGCCGATGCGCTGGTACGACGGCCACGTCGGGTCGCTGCGTGTCGATGTCGTGGTGCTGGGCATGGACCGGCGGTTTGGCGTCGATTGCATCGGCACCCAGCCCGCTGCGGTCGCGGCGCAGATCGTGCTCGAGAAGCTCAAGCCCGACCTCCTCATCAACGCGGGCACGGCAGGCGGGTTCATCAAACGCGGCGGCAGCATCGGCAAGGTCTACCTCACCGGCGGGCCGTTCTACTTCCACGACCGCCGCATCCCGCTGGCGCCCTTTGAGCCTTACGCCCTCGGCGGCTGGCGCTTGTGCGATGTGACTGCATGGGCTGACGCGCTGGGCCTGGAGCAGGGCGTGGTCAGCTCGGGCAACAGCCTGGACATGAACGCCGACGACGCGGCATCGATCGAGCGAATCGCAACGCACGCCAAGGACATGGAGGCCGCCGCGATCGCATGGGTCGCCGACCAGTACCAGAGGCCGATGTGCGCCGTCAAGGCCATCACCGACCTGGTCGACGGCGAACACCCGACGCACGAAGAATTCGAACGCCACCTGCACACCGCCAGCGAAGCGCTGAGTGAACAAGTCCAGCGCCTGCTTTACTTGCTGGCGGCACAGTCCGACTCGGCTTGAGCGGCAGAGGTCACCAGTCGATGGTGACTTCGGTCTCTTCAAACTTCGGGCCCCACTTCTGTTTCCAGAGGTCGGCCACGGGCGTGGCCTCGGCGTGGCCGTCGACGTAGCAGAGGTTGATCGTCTTGTTGGGGTGGCGATTCATGGCGATGCGGTGGATCGTCGGGCCGACATTCAGCCCGCGCCCGTCACTCGGCGGCGGCGAGTCATGCAGCGGCCAGGTATCGGCCAGCGCGCTGTCGGAGAAGATCGGGCTCTGCGTGGTCGCCTTCACGTCGTCGATGTTCGAGCCCCACCAGAACTTCACATCCTTGGGGTTGCCGCCAAACTTCAGGCCGCCATTACCGCCGAAGTTGTTGTGCCCCCTCGTAATGTCGTACATGAACCCGTTGTAGGCGTAGCTGCTGACGTACCCGGCCTTAAGCCTGTACGCCGCGACCGCCGTGCCGAAGACATCTCCGTTGCCCTGCAGCCTGCTCATATCGAGTTTGTCCGCTTCAGCACAGAGTAGTTGCGTTCGGCTGGCGGTGCTGTACTCTTCGATCCGCAGGAGGTGCAGCTGATCGAAGCTATAGGTCCACAGCACGCCGTTGCGGTCGGTCATCTCGGTCATGAACGCGATGGAGTGCTGTCGCGACATTGACAGACACGACGAAGCGCGTCCCGACTTATTGGCTGCGCTCAAGGCCGGCAGCAGGATCGCAATGAGTAGCGCGATGATCGAGATCACCACCAGCAGTTCAATGAGCGTGAAAGCGCGTCGGCTTGACATGGCATACCTCAAGGTCACGAAACGAGCAGAACTGTGAGACACTAAGCAATCAGCGACCGGTGAAGCCAGCGTTGGATTAAGATCTCATTATCCTAGCATCGCCCGGCTAACATTCTGCGCCTGCTATCCGAGAGACCGCGCATCTTCACGCTTCCCCCACGAGAGCCCGCCATGCAACGACGCCTCACCGCAACCCTGGCCGTCCTCTTCACCCTCGCCCTGGGCCTGTCGCTGACGCGTGCTCAGGATCAGCCCGAACCGGCGCAGGTCATGGGTAAGGACGGCGACACCCTCACGCCGCTATCCCTCGGCAACACCTGGGTCTACGAATGCAAGGACAACCAGACGACCACCACCGACCGCATCGAAGGCGTCCTCTCCTTCGACGACAAGCCGTGGTACCTGATGCGGATGTACGAACGCGCGATGGATGAGCCCGACGCTAAGCCGGAGATGATCAACGAGTACGTCCTGACCCACAACAAGGGCGTGGAGTCCGACGCGGGCCTGGAGATCAACGAAGACACCGGCCAACTCCAGCTCGCCTACATCAACAACTACTTCCGCTACCCCGCGACGCTCGGCGAGACCTATCAGCCCGACAGCGATCAGCCGGAGGTGCAGGTCAAGGTCATCGAGATCAACAAGACCATCAAGACCCCGGCCGGGGAGTTCACGTGCGTCGTCTACCGCGAGACCGTGGTGGGCGAAGAGGGCTTTAGCCACACCAGCTACGTATGCCCGGGCGTGGGCGTGGTGCGCTACATCGATGTGTTTGAAGATGAAACGCTGACCTCCGACCTGGTCAAGCTCACGCTGGTTGAGAAGCCTGAGTGACTCAGGTCGCCTCGGGCTCGGCCGGCTTGTCGCGATTCTTGCGTTTCTCGTTGGCCAGTTCGCTGCGGTTGATCGGCGTGTCGCGCGGGAAGTCAAAAGCCAGGCGGACCTTGTCGCCTTGGATCTGGACGACGCGGATCATGCCCAGCGGGTGGTCTGGATCTCCGATGATGACTTCTTCGCCGACGCGTCGGGTGAGTGCGAGCATGGGGTTCGTCCTTGTTCCTGTGCTGTCGCTGCGATGCGTCGTGGGTCCTGTGACAAGCCTGTAGGCCCAGTGTCTTGTCGGTCCAAGGGACAGCCGCCGACAAATGACGGTTGTTCGCGCGTTTTCAGGTCGTTATTGGACCCAGATCGGCCCGGTTAGTGGACCTGTTCGACGCCGGTGACGCCCGGCACCTTTTCCATCAGGTTCCGTTCGATGCCCATCTGCAGGGTCATCGTGCTTGACGGGCAACCGACGCAGGCACCCAGCAGCCGGATGAGCACCGTGCCGTCGCCGCGGATCCCAACGAGTTCCAGGTCCCCGCCGTCGGACTGGATCATCGGGCGGATCCGCTCGAGGACCGCGGAGACCTTGGGCGCTAGTTCGTGTTCGGGCAGGCTTGGCACGGGGGTCATAGGTCTTGCTCGCGGGTAAGCCACCACTACGGTAGCCAGCCATGGCCAATCATAGGCACCCCGAGCACTTCAAACAATCGACCCCCGGCCAATGTAGAACAAAGAAATCTAATCTTATGGGAGGGCAAGGCTCCCGGGAGGGCGAGGCTCCTGCCGAGCCG
>JBGSTE010000376.1:0-2066 GCA_041736655.1 Phycisphaeraceae bacterium
GTACGTCCACGTATAAATCCCCGTGTGGTGCCCGTCGGAAAAAACGATGCGGACCGCATAACGCCCCACCGGCTCCAAGCGCTCAGCCTTGAGCGGGCCGGCGCCCGTCGGCTTGAGCACCGTCAGCGGGTTACTTTCAAGATCCGCCCGCGTCTGCACCGCATCGGCCGAGGGCGACAACCGACGCAGATACGCCACCGGGTACACCGACACCCGACCATCCGACCAGTGGATCGTCAACGCCTCGTCACGCTTGAGGTCCAGATGCACAGGCGTGATCGCCATCGGTTTGGACTCATTCGCTTAAGAGGAAAATCGAAATCGTACGCAGCCCATCAGTCGCGCCGATTCAGCTCACGCAACTGCTTGGCAAAGTCCAGCGTCTGCTGCGGGTCGACCTGATCCGCGGGCACCGCCGGCTGCATCTCAAAGGCCCAATCAATCTGCACACGCTTATTGGGGATCGCCTCAGCGAACAAGTCAGGCCCCGGTGCTTCCCACCACGGACGCTTCGCTTCCTGCTTCGTCTCAAGCGTCTGATAGCCCTCCTGCTCCAACCGTACGTCGTACACCCCGTACCACGTGAAGGGCACCTCCAGCGGTGTTCGGCCGACCTCCTGGTCATTGAGAAACACCAGCGCGCCCGCGGGCTGGGACGTAATCATCAGCCGACGCTCGACACAGCCCAGCGACATCGCGCCGACCACGACAGCAACGCTAAGAGCGATCATCCGCTTCATGCCCGCATTGTAATCAATCCACGTCATCCGTATCCCCCGCCACCGCCACCGCCCGCATCGCGGCGCGGATCGTGTCGCTGTCAAAACCCCGACGCGCCAACTGGCCGTACAACCGGCGATCCCGCGTGGCCTTGTCGAGCCGGGCCAGGCTTGCGGCCCGTTTGCGGGCAAACGCCGTCGCGCTCTCCAACTGCGAGTCTTCGTCGGCCGTCGCCTCCGCCACCAGACGATCCGCCAGCGAGCCGCGGATGCCCTTCTGAAACAGCTTCTGCTTCAAGAGCGCCGGCCCGGCCGGCTTTCGCATCAACACATCGCGGATCAGCGCCCGCCCATAGCGCTCATCATCCAATAAGGCCATCGCAGTCAATCGCTCGATCACCGCGTCGATCACCGCCGACTCATGCCCCAGCGACTTTAGCTTGTCACGCAGCATCCACCCCGTCAGCGCCCGACGGTTCAGACGGTTCATCGCCGCGCGCATCGCCTTGTCCACCGTCGAGCCCTGCTCAACCTGTGAAGACAGCGCATCGGTCCACACCAGCCCGACCTTCAAGCCCAGGTCCGCGATCGAGCGCGTCGTCAGCGTCGCCACCACCCTCGGCTTCTTGCGCCCGCCGACCAGCCCCACCCGCACCGTCGCGCGGTTCGCATCACGCTGCGTCGGCCGAATCTCGACGATCGTTTCCTCCGCCGGCCTGTTTCCAAATAACGCGCCCATCAACCCATCCTATCGCGCCAACCTAAACTACAACCATGAACCCACTGTCCACCACCAAACGCCTGCACCAGCACCGCAACTGGGCCAACCGCAAACTCCGCGACGCCGCACGCTCGCTCACCGACGCGCAGCTCGACCAGCCCTTCGACATCGGCCTGGACAGCGTCATGAAAACGCTCACCCACCTGCACGCCGCCGAAGACGTCTGGCTCATCGCGCTCAAGGGTCAGCCCAACACCCCCTCGTCCTTCGCATACCGCTACGACAGCTTCGCCAAGCTCGAAGCCGCATGGGACCAGAGCGAACTGGGCTGGTCCACCTTCTTAAATCAACTCACCGCCGAAGACCTCGCCCGATCGATCGACAAGGTCAACAAGGTCACCGGCGAACGATATGCCGTGCCCATGCACGACATCCTCCTGCACGTCTGCATGCACGCGCACTACCACAGCGCCCAGGCGGTCAACATGCTGCGACACCTGGGCGTACCCGCCAACCAACTGCCGGACCTGATGCTGATCTCTATGAGCCGGCAGGAATCGGCGGGCTAAGAACGAGTGTGAAGGAGGTTTGTGGGAGGGCGAGGCTCCTGCCGAGCCGTGAATTTA
>JBGSTE010000388.1:0-3028 GCA_041736655.1 Phycisphaeraceae bacterium
GTAGAGGAGCTGGCCGCAGGAGTTTTCTTTATCGCGCGAGGTCATGACGACGAAGGCGGGCAGGTCGCGGTTCATCGTGCCTAGGCCGTAGCTGGTCCACGCGCCGAAGGACGGTCGGCCGGGGATCTGGCTGCCGGTGAGGCAGAAGGTCACGGCCGGTGCGTGGTTGACCGCCTCGGTGTTGCCCGAGCGGATGAGGCAGAGGTCGTCTGCGATCGAGCCGGTGTAGGGGATGATGGTGGACATCTCCATGCCGCACTTGCCGTAGCGTGTGTAGGGATCGCGCGCGGGCAGGATGTTGAAGTTTTTCTGGCCCTGCGAGGTGGCCAATCGCGTGGTCTGCATGAGCGAGTCGGGCATCGGTTGGCCGGCGAAGTCGAACATCCGTGGCTTAGGGTCAAAGAGTTCGACGTGGCTTGGGCCGCCGCCCATCATGAGATAGATGATGCGCTTGGCCTTGGGCGAATGGTGCGGGCTGGGCAGGGCCGAGCGGTTGTTCGCGGCAAGCGACTGCGTTGGATTAATGAGCGCGCCCAGGGCGAGTGCGCCAAGCCCAAGCGCGCCCTGGCCCAGCAGTGACCGGCGGGTCATCTTCAAGAGCGGGTGCGTGTCGGGCACATCGTCGAGCTTGGGCGGGTTGATTTGAAAGGTCATGGCATTGATCTCATCTTCAAACGATTATTCTTTCGTCAGCGTCTCGTCGAGATTCATCAGGGTCTGCGCGACACTGGTCAGCGCCGCGAGGTGGGCCTGGTCGATGTCTTCGGGAACGGGCATGTCGCCCACCGCGAGGTAAGCGCTCGCATCCTCCGGGTGTTTGCGGTACCACGCCAGCTCGCGGTCGTAAGCGGCAAGCAGCACGTCCAGCTCCCGCCGCTCGATGGGGCGCAGCAGCATGAGCCGTACCATCTCGCCGATCAGTGCCGGCGGGCCCACGTCCGGCTGGCGCTTGATCGCGTGCAGCGCCAGCGCCCGGGCCGCCTCAACAAACGTCGGGTCGTTAAGCACGGTCAGCGCCTGCAGAGGCGTGTTGGTCCGCGAGGCCTTGACGGTGCAGGCCTGGCGGTTGGCGTTGTCAAACATGTTCGGCGGGGCGAGCGTGCGGCGGAAGAAGGTGTAGAGGCTTCGGCGGTAAAGGTCTTTGCCCGTGCTCTGGATGTACTCAAACTGCGCGAAGCTGATATCCACCCACAGGCCCGGCGGCTGATACGGATACACCGGCGGGCCAAAGAGCTGCGCGTTGATCAGCCCCGAAGCGCTCAGCGCCTGATCGCGGATGAGCATCGCCGGCAGACGGAACCGAGGCCCGCGCGCCAGCCACTTATTTTCCGGATCGATCTCGCGCAGCTCGTGCGAAGCGGCGGACGACTGTCGATAGGTCGCGCTGGTGACGATCTCGCGGACGATCGCCTTGGTGTCCCAGTGGCTGCGGTACTTGACGGCGAGGTAGTCGAGCAGTTCCGGATGCGTGGGCAGTGCGCCCTGGCTGCCGAAGTCTTCGGGCGTTTTGACGATGCCCACGCCGAAGATGTCCTGCCACAAACGGTTGACGAGCACGCGCGCGGTCAGCGGGTTGGCGTCGCTGACCAGCCAGCGCGCAAGCCCGAGCCTGTTGCGTGGCAGGTCCTCGGGCAGGCCGCCGAGTTCGTCGGGCAGCCCGGGCTCAACGGGCTCGCCGATCGGCGCGCTGTACAGGCCGCGGTCGTGTACGCGGATCTCGGCCGGCGTTTTGCGGTCGCCCATGACCATGACCCAGGGCATCGTCTCTTCATAGCGCATCCGCGCCTTCTGGGCATCGACCCATGCGCGGTACTTGGGCAGCCAGTTAGCGTCCTGTGGCGCGGCGTGGTTGGCGTAGTAGTCACGCATCTTGGGCAGTTGCATCGGCGCCTGGAAATCCTTGCCGTAGCGTGATCGGCCGACCAGCCCGTGCACGAGTGTCGGCAGGGCGTCGATCTGCTCCTGCGTCAGTTGGTCGGCCCAGGCGCGCGCTTCCTTGTTCAGTTGATCCACCGCCGGGTTTTCACCAAAGTCCTTGAACGCCGCCGCCTCGCTCTCGCGCAGCTTCTGGAGTTCCTGCTGCTGCTGAGGTGTCGCCAGCGACATCATCGGGTGGGAGATGCGGAAGCTAAAGTCCCACGAGTCCAGCCGTCGGCCGGTGCTGCCGTTCTCATCGGTCTGGCCGAAGAAGGCGAAGAACTGATAGAAGTTTTGCTGGCTGACCGGGTCGTACTTGTGGTCGTGGCACTGGGCGCAGGCGTAGGTCAGGCCGAGGAACGTGGTCGATGTCGTCTCCACGCGATCGAGCACGTAGTTGAAGCGCACCTCGGCAGCGATCGCGCCGCCCTCGGCGTTGATGAAGTGGTGGCGGTTAAACGAGGTCGCAAGCAACTGCTCCTGCGTCGGGTTCTCCAACAGGTCGCCGGCGAGCATCTCGACGATGACCTCATCAAAGGGTCGATTGCTGTTGATCGTCTTGATCAGCCAGTCGCGCCACGGCCAAGCCCAGCGGTCATTATCAAACTGGTAGCTGTTGGAGTCGGCGTAACGCGCCGCGTCCAGCCAGGGCAGCGCCATCCGCTCGCCGAAGTGTTCGCTGGCCAATAAGCGATCGACGACTTGCTCATACGCATCTGGTGATGCGTCGTTGACAAAGGCATCGACCTCTTCAGGCGTCGGCGGCAGGCCGATGAGGTCCAGGTACAACCGGCGGATCAGTGTCCGCTTGTTCGCTTGGGGCGAGGGCGACAGCCCCTTGGCCTCAAGCTTCGCCAGCACGAAGCGGTCGATGTTGTTGCGGACCCAGTCTTCGCGTTTGACCTGCGGCAACTGCGGCATCGTGGGAGCGATGAACGACCAGTGCGGCTCGTAGGCTGCGCCTTCGTTGATCCATTGCTTAAGTAGCGCGACTTCGGATGTTGTCACCGGCTTGTGGTGCGAGGCCGGGGGCATGATCAGCTTGTCGCTGGTCGTGGTGACGCGCTTGATGAGGTTGCTCGCGTCGGCGTTGCCGGGCACGATGGCCGGG
>JBGSTE010000400.1:0-9750 GCA_041736655.1 Phycisphaeraceae bacterium
GGATCGTGCGGGCATCGCCTACCGCGAGGCGATCAAGCTGGACCCCAAGCTCGCGGATAGCAGCCTGGACCAGGTGCTCGGCGGCGCGCAGCAGCAAGAGGAAGAAGACGAAGAAGAGCCGTTGCCCTGGAACGATGACGATGATGATGTTGATATCTACGGCCGAGTCCGCGCCCGGCAGCAGCCGCAGGACGAGGGGCTTTTCATCGAGATCGAAAAACCGACGATTAACTTCAACGACGTCGGCGGGATGGACGCGCTCAAGGACGAGATCCGCATCAAGATCATCGAGCCGATGAACCATCCGGAGATCTATCAGGCCTACGGCAAGAAGATCGGCGGGGGCATCCTCATGTACGGCCCGCCGGGCTGCGGCAAGACGCACCTGGCCCGCGCGACCGCCGGCCAGATCGACGCGGGCTTCATGCCCGTGGGCATCCACGACGTGATGGACATGTACATCGGCCAGAGCGAACGCAAACTGCACGCGCTCTTTGAGAACGCGCGGGCCCACACGCCCTGTGTGCTCTTCTTCGATGAGGTCGATGCGCTGGGCGCTGCACGCAGTGACATGCGAAACAGTGCCGGGCGAAACACGATCAACCAGTTTCTCTCGGAACTCGATGGCGTTTCGGCGAATAACGACGGCGTCCTGATCCTCGCGGCCACCAACGCGCCCTGGCACCTGGACAGCGCGTTCCGCCGTCCCGGACGATTCGATCGCATTCTTTTTGTGCCTCCGCCGGACCAGCCCAGCCGGGAAGCGATCCTCTCGGTCCTCCTCAAAGGCAAGCCCACCGAGTCGATCGACACGCCTGCGCTGGCCAAGAAGTGCGCGGGCTTCAGCGGCGCGGACCTCAAGTCCGTGGTGGATACGGCCATCGAGGACAAGCTGCGCGAGGCCATGAAGTCCGGCCGACCCACGCCGCTAAGAACCAAGGACCTCCTCGAAGCCGCCAAACGCGTCAAACCCTCGACCAAAGAGTGGTTTGCGACGGCCAAGAACTACGCCCTCTATAGCAACGAAGCGGGGCTGTACGACGATATCTTGTCGTACCTGAAATTGAAGTAGCCGCGGGTGTGGATCAAGCCATGAATACCCATTTTCTTAATGGTGAGCGCCTGCTTCGTCAGGGCCGACCGCGCGAAGCGGTTGATGCTTTTCATCAGGCGTTATCACAGGATCCGCACGATGCGCGGACTTTTGCGTTTCTGGCCCTTGCCCAACATGACGCGAAGAACAAGGACCACGCACTGAAGGCGGCGCGCGAGGCGGTGCGCCTGGACCCCGGCGACGACTTCACACACTATGTGCTGGGGCTGATCTACCTGTTCAATGAGAAGTTGATCGATGCGTCGCGGTCGGCGATGGAGGCGCTGCGTCTTCGGCCGGACCACGCGGAGTATTACCGCCTGCTGGCGATGATCCGAACGCAGGAGAACAACCATGCCGAGGCGCTGCGGCTGGTTGAGCAGGGCCTGCAGCAGGACCCGCAGAACAGCGACTGCCTGAACCTGCGGAGCCAGTTGCTCGTCCGCCTTGGCCGGCGTGATGAGGCACGGCAGACCAGTGCACAGGCGCTGGCCAGCGCGCCCGACGATGCGCACAGCCACGCGAACGCCGGGTGGACCGCGCTGCACAACAACAAGACCAAGGAGGCGCTGGGGCACTTCAAGGAGTCGCTCCGGCTTGAGCCGGGCAACGCCTGGGCCAAGGCCGGCTTGGCCGAGGCGCTCAAGGCCCGCAACCCGGTGTATCGCGTGCTCTTGATGTTCATCCTGTGGATGAACCGGCTGGACGGGCGCGTGCGTATCGCTGTGATCGTCGGCGGCTTTGTGCTCTACCGCCTGGGCAAATCGCTATCCGATACCAACCCCGAGCTCGAACCTTTTCTTTGGCCAGTCTTGATTGCCTACATCGCCTTCGCATGGATGACTTGGGTTGGTGTGCCGCTGGCTGACCTCATGCTTCGGCTCAGCCCCTATGGCCGACATGCGCTCAGTGACCGTCAACGCCTGGTGAGCGACGTATTGGGGTTGTCAATCCTTGCGGTACTTGCCTCGGCAGGGCTTTACTTCTGGACGTCAAACCCTGTGTATTTCGTATCCACTGCACAGATCGCTTTCCTGGCGATCGTCTCCGTGGGCACTCTACAAAGGCATCGCACCCCACGATACACATGGTTACTCATCGGATGCGGTTTACTTGCATTCGTGATGCTCTTTGGCTGGATTTTGATGGCTACGGGCGACCATGAACTCGCCAGTTCGCTCGTTAGTATTTTTGTGTATGGATTTATCGCGATGATGTGGTTTATTGCGCTGGGCGGCGCAGGGACGCCGCGCCGCGACTACAACTGACCGTCGGCGTTATGATGCTTAAACCCCGCATCGGAACGACGATATGACCCCACAAGACGTTCTCCAACTGGTCCGCGAAAAAAGCATTGCCTACATCGACTGCTGTTTTCAGGAGTTCTGCGGGCCCTGGCAGCACGCGACCTATACCGCCGCCGAGCTTTCCGAAGAGACCTTCACGCGCGGCATCGGGTTTGACGGCTCGGTCATCCGCGGCTGGCAGGAGCTTAACGAGTCGGACCTCCTGCTCGTGCCCGTGGCCGAGACAGCGGTGATCGATCCGTTCCGTGATCGACCGACGCTGCAACTGATCTGCGACATCAAGGACCCGCTGACCAAGAAGCGGTTTTCGCGCGACCCGCGGTCGATCGCCCGCAAGGCCGAGGCTTACCTCGCGGAGACGGGCATCGCCGATGGCGCGTTGTTTTCGCCGGAGGTCGAGTTTTTTGTTTTTGATCACGTGCGATTCGATCAGCGTAAGGAGGCGGGGTATTACTACGTGGATTCGGTGGAGGGTAAGTGGCAGCGTGGCATGGACAGCCCGGCGAACCTCGGCCGACAGATCCGCGGGTACGAGGGCTACTTCCCGGTTTCGCCGGCCGACTCGCTCTTTGACCTGCGGGCGCACATGACCGACCTCCTGATGGACATGGGCGTGCCCATCGAGTGCCACCACCACGAGGTCGCCACCGGCGGGCAGTGCGAGATCGACCCGCGGGCGCTGGGCCTGGTCGCCGCCGCCGACGCGATGATGCGCGTCAAGTATGTCGTCAAGAATGCCGCAGCGCGTCACGGCAAGACCGCGACCTTCATGCCCAAGCCCATCCTCGAAGACAACGGCAGCGGCATGCACCTGCACTTCTCGCTGCGTAACGGCGAAAACTCCGTCTTTTCAGGCAAAAAATACGCGGGCCTGTCGCAGGAAGGCCTCTGGGCCATCGGCGGCATCCTCAAGCACGCGCCGTCGCTGCTGGCCTTCACCAACCCGACGACCAACTCGTACAAGCGCCTCGTTCCCGGCTACGAAGCGCCCATCAACCTCATCTACTCCTCTCGCAACCGCAGCGCCGCCATCCGCGTGCCCGTCTACTCCAACGACGAATCCACCAAGCGCCTGGAAGTCCGCTTCCCCGACCCTTCGGCCAACCCGTACCTGGCGTTCGCCGCGATCGTCATGGCGGCGCTCGACGGCATCAAGAACCAGATCGACCCGCCCGAGCCGGTGGACCACGATGTTGAACTGATGGCCCCGGAGCAGACCGCGCATATTCCCCGCACGCCGAGCAACCTGGACGGGGCGCTGGCCGCGCTCAAGGCCGACCACGACTACCTCCTGCAAGGCGGCGTGTTCAGCGACCAGCTCATCCGCTACTGGATCGACTACAAAACCCAGAGCGAAATCATCCCGCTGGCGTCGCGTCCGCACCCGTATGAGTTTTGCATGTATTACGACGCGTAATTGCTTTGTATGTGCCAGGCGGATCCGACCATCGAGAGGTTTAATAATTGTTCTTTGTCTGAGCAAGCACGCGAAGTAAAATGCATCGAGTTCACCAGACATGAGGGAGTTCCTATGTACCGTAGTAAGATGTCAGCCGTTTTCGCCGTGTTTGCTCTGGCCTGCATGGGACTCATCACGGACAGGCCGAATTGCTTCGCGCAAAACGCTCCGACGGACTATGAGGTCCAGATTGTTATCACGGTTAAAGGACCCGACGGTCAGAACAAAGTCATCAGGCTCCCGGCCGTGACGATTCAGGCTGGCAATCCGCATCGCTACACGCTGTCTGTGGGCAACGACACGTTTGAATCCAAATCGACTATCAAGCCTGACGGGCAACAGGTCATGACCGCAAAAACCACCGCGAATCTTAAGCTCAATGGCAAAACGACTGCCATGCCGCCGATCGAACAGGCTCTTGGCCAATCCGCCTCGATCGAGTCGGGAGACATCGTCATGCAGATCACGGTTAAGGCCAAGTGAGTCGCGCACGTACGGCGACGCGCAGGCGGATTTAATCTGATTGCACTGCGGTTGTAGAGGACGACGCGCGGCGTCCCTATCAGGATTTATTTAACGAACTGCCGCTCACCTGTTGTCATCCACCACTTGCGCCACGCATCGGGGTTGTCGCCGAAGGTCTGGCCGGTGAGTTGATACAGCGCATCGGCGATAATATCGCGGTAGTGCTCTGGATTGTATGCGACTTTCCATCCATGTCGGTTTGAATAATCGGCATCAAAACAGCGTATCAATGCTTTGATCCCCTCCGCAGACTGGTGCTCTGCGAGCTCTCGTATCGCTGAGATGATGACCATGCCCGAAGGGTCGTTTTCGGCTACTGAAACCAGAAGCGGGATGGCAGTCGGATTTGGCGGCTCATTCAATACATGAACAGCATCGGACCGCTGAAACTCACTTCGATCGTAATCTGTAGCGATGGATAGCAATTCGTCAGCGACGCTTGGGTCCCCGAGCCGATAGAGCGCGACCTTTGCATCAAAACGACCTGATTCCGCTAGCTTGTGAAGCGATGGGATCGCGCTTTTGTCACCGATATACCCCAGTGCTTGTGGTACGCCATACTTTTCAATGTTGTCAATCAATAGCGGTACCGCCTCCCTGGCCTTAAGTTGTGTCAGTGCCTGGAGCACGGCGGGTTTGCCCGTTTCCGAATCCCATCGCTTATCCTGTAATTCCTGTTTGAGCACCGACATCAGCACAGGGGTTGCCTGCGGGTCGCCGATGTTGCCCAATGCAATGATGCAGGAATCTTTCGACCACCAGTGGTTTGACTGAACGCGCCTGATCAGTGCGGGCACCGCATCTGTACACTTGCGTAGACCTAGGGCATACAACACATTGCATTGCCCATTGATCGCCAAGTAAGCCACGGGTAGTTCTTGGCCGTAGGCGTCTTTTTCGCCGGTGCCGCGCGGGTCTTCAATAGCCGCGATTGCTATTTTTTCCGCCCAAGGCCTGGGCCCGTCATGACGTAACAGGAAATCAACCGCGTAGAGCGAGCTCCGCAGTATCTCACCCTCACTGTGTTTGATTGTCTCTGCAATGATCGCTCGCCCCTTCTCGCTCCCCTCACGCGCCGCTAGCATCGCGATCATCAGTCGCCAATGCGGGTCACGGTCCGGCTCGTCGAGCAGGCGCTCCATCTGCTCACGGACGACCTCCGGCCGGTACAACGCCAGCATCTGGATCGCTTCATATTGCCCGTAGTGTAGATCGCTGAGCAGGACCACATTTCCTGAACCGTTGTCAGGCCTGCCGTCTGTCTGCGATTTTAGTTCCTCCAGGTTGTATCGCCCGCCGTCCTGGAACGGCCAGAAGGTGGGGGCGGGGACCAGTCCCATGCGTTTCCGATTCATCTGCTTTGTGAAGTGTGTCGGGAAGGGTGGGGTGTCGATGGAGATCGCCGTTAGCCGGGGGTCCGCCTCCCACTTTCGATCTGCGTCCGGTACGAAGGACCTGCCATCTTTGGGGTCCATTATGCGAAGCACGTGGACACCTGGCAGCCGCAGGCCGACCTTGAAGTAGCGCGACGCCATGAGTTCTTTTGGCAGCGGGGCTTTCAGGTGAATTAACAGTGATTGGCCGGGTTGGAGTTGGGTTGTATCTTGCTCGGCAAGCTCGGACCGGAAGCGATAGGCGGGCCAGAACACTGCCCGCCACTCGCCTTCGTGCCAGCGGTAGAGTTCGAAGCAGTGTGTCCATGTGATCCCGTCGACGCCGCCGTCGAACACGGTGGCTGGCTCATCGCCGATGTTTTGGATCCGCAGGTACAGCGCGCCGCCGACGCGCGAGCGTGGGGGAATGAGGTACTCGATCCGCGCGACGATGCCGTTGTCAGGCTCAGACCAATTAAGCCATTGATCGAGCGTGTCGCCCGCGTAATCCGGTGGGTTTAATGCACGAGATCTATCGCGTGTTTCGGCTTGAGGTTGCGAGGCCTTACACCCCACGATCGCAAGTATGCCAACAATTGCGTACGCGACATAATGAGACAATGCGTTATATGGAATTTGACTCACGCGATAGACCCCGCAGGTGGCATGGTTATTTGATGGGAACCATGACAGACGCGAATAGCATCATATCGTACACCTCAAAGGTCACAAAGCGCGAAGTATTAACTTCTCATGTGTGTGAGAAGATGGCTTTGGCGTCCCGCCCGTGATTGGACTTGAGCATTGACGATGATTGCATGCTTCGCCGAACGACAGGCAGGAATGCCAGTCCCCCTTTTGGTAGAAGCTCTTAATCCTTGTCTCCGTACTGTTCGCGCAGTTCGCCGAGTTTTGCCTTGAGTTCGGTGACGGTCTGGGCGTACGCCGGGTCGTCGTAGACGCTCTTGAGTTGCTGGGGGTCTTTCTCAAGGTCGTAGAGTTCCCAGTAGTTTTGGTCTTTGCCGTTGAAGTAGATGAGGCTGTAGCGGTCGGTGCGGACGCCGTAGTGGGGGGGCACGTGGTGGGGCTGGGGGTATTCGTAGTAGCGGTAGTAGACGGCCTCGCGCCAGGGCTGGGCGTCTGGGCGCATGAGGTCCAGGAGTGATCGGCCGTGCATGGGGGTGTCGGGCTTGACGCCGGCGACATCTAAAAAGGTCGGCGCGTAGTCGATGTTCTGCACGAGCTTGTCGACCCGTGTGCCCGGCTCGATGACGCCCGGCCAGCGTGCAAGCAGCGGCATCGCCAGCGACTGCTCATACATCCAGCGCTTGTCGTACCAGCCGTGCTCGCCGAGGTAAAAGCCCTGGTCGGAGCTGTACATGACGATCGTGTTTTCTTTCAGCTGAGGGTTTTGATCCAGGTAGTCGAGAATGCGGCCGACGTTGCGATCGACCCCCGCGACACAGCGGAGGTAGTTCTTGACGTACCGCTGATACTTCCACTGCACGATTTCCTTGGGCGACATCTTGTCTTTGTTGGCGATGAAGTCGGCGTTTTCTTCGGCGTAGGCGGCGTCCCATTCTTTTCGCTGCTCGGGGGTCATCCGCTTGAGGTTTGAGAGGTATGCGTCGTAGAGCGCTTCGTTCTCATCGATCGGGACCTGCAGGTCGTAGGCGAAGAACATGTGCCGATCGATCTCCATCTGCTGCTGGGCGGCGGCGGGTCCGCGGCCCTTGTAATCATCAAAGAGCGTCTCCGGCTCGGGCAGGTCTTTGTCCTTGTAGAGGTTCAGGTCCTGCAGCGCGGGCATCCACGAGCGGTGCGGGGCCTTGTGCTGGCACATGAGGACGAAGGGCTTGTCTTTGTCCCGGCCGTTCTTGAGCCAATCTAGCGCGAGGTCGGTGACGACATCGGTGGCGTGGCCCTGGATCTGTGTTTTGCCGGTGGGGGTGATGAGGTCAGGGTTGTAGTAGCTGCCCTGGCCGGGGAGGATCATCCAGTGGTCAAAGCCTGTAGGGTTGGTCACCAGGTGCCACTTGCCGATCATCGCGGTGGTGTAGCCGGCCTTCTGGAGGAGTTTGGGGAAGGTCTGCTGGCTGGCGTCAAAGCGTGAGGTGTTGTCCTTGAAGCCGTTGGCGTGGGTGTGCAGGCCGGTGAGGATGGTGGCGCGTGAGGGTCCGCAGATGGAGTTGCCACAGAAGCTGTTGAGGAAGATCGCGCCTTCGTTGGCGAGGCGGTCGATGTTGGGCGTCTGGTTGATCTTGCTGCCGTAGGCGGAGATGGCCTGGACGGCGTGGTCATCGGTGAAGATGAAGATGATGTTGGGCTGTTTCGGGGTTTTGCGGTCAATCGGTTCTGCGAGCGAACCGGCGGGGGCCGCGGCGCATACCAAGAGAGTCAGCAGTAGAAGCGACAGGGGTCTGAGGAGCATCGAATTCTCCGTTGGATCAATCGGGGCTGAAGCACAAACAAGCGGCGACCACGCGGAGCGGGGGTTGTCCGATAAGCCCGCAATAGGGCGGATTGCCGGCGACGCTCGGGTCCGGGCCTGACTCAGACGATAACAGAACCATCATGCTTGATCGCGAATCTATGGTTACGGGTGCTCTGTTGGTGGTCCTGGTCGGGCTTGTCGGGTGTGGCCCCAGGCCCGCGGGTTCTACTGGATCGGACGCGCGCGGCGGCAAGGCCGTTACCGTCAACCCCGAGCAGCAGGCCCGGGCTCAGAGCTGGGTCAAGGAGGCGGACCGGCTCAAGGACGAGGGCTATACCGCGCAGGCGCTGGCGGCCTTCAACCAGGCGGTCGAAGAGAACCCGAAGCTGACCGCGGCCTACCTGGGCATCGGCGACATCTACCGCGAGCGGGCTGTCTACGAAGAAGCAGACCAGGCCTACCGCAAGGCGATCGTGTCGGACCCGAACAATTTTGATGCCCGCTATTTCCTGGGCCTGACCAACCACCTTCAGGGCAATCTCGAGCAGGCGATCGCGTCGTACAAGCGTGCGCTAAGGATCAACCCGGACAGCTATCTCGCCAACCGCGACATGGGCGCTGCGGTGTTGCAGTCGGGTAAGCCCGAGGAAGCGCTGGAGTTTGCCCGGCGGGCCGTCGAACTCAACCCCGAGTCGCAGCCGGGCTGGGCCAACCTCGCGGCGGCGTACTCGCTGACGGGCGAATATGAGAAGGCGGTCGAGGCATATCGTCAGACGCTGGAGCTGGGCACGCCGGCGATGCCGGTGCTGCTGGGCCTGGCCGACGCCCACATCAAGCTTGGCAATTACCAACGGGCTGAGAACGTGCTGCGGGCCATCGAGCGCGAGGGCGGCGACCCGATTGCCCGCGAGCGGATGGGTCTTGTGATGTTCAAGCAGCGGAAGTTCGACAGCGCTGCCGAGGCGTATCGATCGGCCCTGACGGACAACGCTGAAGATACCGCCGCGCTCAACGGCCTGGGCGTATCGCTCATGGCGATCTACCTGCGCGACGGCGAGAACGACGAGGACACCCGTCGCGAGGCACTGGCCCTCTGGCGGAAATCGCTGTCGCTGCGTCCGGAGCAGGGCGTGCTGATCGATCTGATCTCGCGCTACACCAAGGAGTAGCGTCATCAGCCGATAAGGCGTTATTTCTCGGACCTGCCGCGATCAGGCCTGTTGTCGTTCAAGCCCTGTGCCCCAGCCCGCCGAACTCTCGTCGGGGCCGGTAACAACGATTTAGCAAGCAGGAGCTGACGATGGCGCAGACCGACACGACGACGCAGCAGCATCAGACGCTTGGCCAGCGGATCGACGCATTGCTCAGCCCGCTCTACGCGGAGGCTGACCAATACCGCGCGACCCTGGACCTGGCCAAGGCCCAGATCCAGCAGTTACAGCAGCAGATCACGAGCGCCACCGAGGGCTTGTCGCGGATCGAGTCGCAGATGGCCCAGGTCGTCCGCCGACTGGCCGAGCAGGACCCGGTGCTGAGCGTGCTGGTGAGCCCGACGGCGG
>JBGSTE010000413.1:0-8231 GCA_041736655.1 Phycisphaeraceae bacterium
GGCGGCGTGGCCGCTGCGCGGTGCGGGCCGTGCGGTTGTGGCTTGAAAGGCTGATCCAAGACCACGCCAAGCCAATCGAATATCAATCGGGGTGCGGGTGATTGGGTTTTTCAGGGGCGACCACATATTTCAGCACTCACATCAATTCCGGAGAACATAGCCAAAGAGTGGGTCAGCGTTTCATACGTACAGGCTATCTCTGCGCAATCAGGTTTAAACAGCAAAATTTGGCGATGGGACGATGGATTTGACTTAGAGGTCGGATCATCAAAAGTTTTGCCCGGATTTCCGCCAGTACGCGGTGCCGTTGTTTCACTACAATTGAAATCAACATGTGACTGGGAATTTCATTCAGACGGGACTATTCATTATAGCCTAAAAGCAAGCGGTTACGACAATTTAAGAGACCGACGGCAGATATTTCCACAGTATCTCATTCTCTACACTCTACCACCCTCACGTGTCCAATGGATAGAACACGATCAAGACCACTCCAGATTATTGAATCGAGCTTATTACCTAAGCTTTGATGGCATGCCAGCTATACCACCTCATGCTGATGGTCGCCAAAGAGGTTCTCGAACAGTACGAATTCCGGTTGCAAACGTACTAACTGCGCCAGTTCTGATACGTATGTACCGGGAGTCGTGTCAACGTATTGAACACTTAAAGAGAGGCAGACCATGATCAATCTCTCCAATTTAGATGCCTTAATTCTCAGCATTGATCCATCTGCAATTCGACAGTTCTTGATCCGCCTTGGCTACTCGCATGAAGGTGGAGAGCAAGGCGTTATGGATATTTTCGTAGATAGAAAAAACGAGATGATTGTAGTACCATCTAATCGAGAGTTTTACGACTACTCTCGCCGTGTTCTAAACATTTTAGACCGATTCGTCACAAAACAAACTCCACTCGACGATGTGATTGCTTCTGTTGTGCTCCCAGGCTCTGACATTGTTCGCTATCGAGTTAATACGGTCGATAGCACATGGGGCCATATCAGGTTTAGCTATTGCCAAGAAGCAATACCAGCATTATTTACCTTACTCAGAAGCACCGCATCTGGAGTATTAACGGGTCGGACAACATATACGCGGCGGCCAGAAAACGCCAACTTGTTCGCAAACCAATGTAGGTTCGGACAAACGGAGTATGGAAGCTTCATTCTAAAAATATTTTGCCCTACGAACCCTGTTGGAATCGAAAACCAAACTGGTGAACCGGTAGGACGAGCAACAATGCGCGCTGTCATTGAAAATCTTGCATTCTTATCAAGTGAACGCTCAGAGGATCCGAGCGAGCCACTACCTCCTACGTTAAACAAGCAAGTTGCTGGCGCAGTAAGGCGCTTAGACCCAGGATCTCAGCTCGGTTCATTTGCGGATTTTCAAGTTAAATATATCGTAGGTGCTGAGATAAATAGCGAGTACAGACAGATACAATACGAGCGATTTATTGAGAGCACTTCTGAAGTTGAGTTTGACCCGTTTGTTTATAGTCGTGCCGAAAGTATAGCAAATCGATTGACCAAGTCACTCGAATACGAACGCGAGGTGTTACGTGGATTCATTACTACGCTTCATAAAGATAGACCTGCCTTAGATACAGACCAGAGTCACGAGATTACTCTTGATGTTAAATTTGGAACGTCACGAAGAAATCTGCGACTCAGACTACTACCAGCACAATACAGCGAGGCTTTTAAATGGCAGAGTAAAAACCTCGAAGTAATTGTTGACGCTCTAATTGACAAACGCGGTCGTTCATGGTCAGTAGCAAGATTGTTCAATTTACGTCTGGCGAACCCCGAAGATTCGGCAACACTGTTTGACTAAGGCTCAAAATAACGGCAGGTGGCAGCGTCAGAGTCCGCGATACCCCTGCACGAATCATCTTTAGTCACATCAACTACTTCCCGTACCGAATCCTCGCAGGCTCAGACGCCTGCCACCCGCTGGGTGTGCTCGTGTCGATCGGCGACGCCAGAGCGTCGCGGAGGCGCTGACAAAACGGAACGGGCCGGGCGTTCCCATTTTTGAGGCGCCCAAGAGAGGGAACGGGTCGGGTGTTCCCGCTCTTGAAGCGAGCAAAAGAGGGAACGGGCCGAGCGTTCCCTCTGTTGAAGCGCGGAAGAGAGGGAGCGGGCCGGGTGTTCCTGTTATTAAAGCGAGTAAAAGTGGGAACGGACGCTGCGATCCCTCTATTCAAGCGAGCAAAACTGGGGACAGGCCGGGCGTTCTATGTTATCGCGTGTTCAAAAGCGGAAATGCCTGGCGGGTGCCTTGTGTTGGTGGGGCACGGCGGATCGTTTTACCGGGCACAGCAGCGTGTACGGGCCGGGAACGTGGGTGCTGGGTTGGGTCCGATCAGGCTTGTGTGCTGGAGGGATCAACGCGGGCCCGCAAGTGGGCCGATGCAGGGCATGACGCGGGGTGTTTGGGGTGCCTGTTTCCTGTGAATGAGGGCGTTGTGATGCCGGATTATCTGCCGAGGCGTGAGGGGGATCGGGTGGCGTGGGCCGGTCGGTTGGCAATGGTGCTGGTCGCGTCGCCGGAGGATTATGGATTGACGGCCGGGGAAGTCGCGGCATTTGAAGCGCAGTACGAAGCGGCGGCGGAGGCGTGGCACATCAGTCAGGCACCCGGGACGCGGACGACGACGACGGTGCAGGACAAGGACGCGATGGTAGAGGCACTGACGGTCAAGACGCGGTCGCTGGTCGCTCGGTTGCGGGCGTACCTGGCGCTGAAGAGTCACTCGCAGGTTCGCGGGACGCGTTTATCGGCGGTCGGGCTGCGGTTGCCGAGCGCTTCGCGTCGGGCGCTGGCGCTGCCGGAGAGCCTGCCGAGCGTGTGGATGATGCCGACGTTCAAGGGGACGATTCAGGTGCGTGTGCGGGACACAGCGCGATCGTTTGCCCGGGCCAAGCCGCGCGGGGTGAGGAGCTTGATCGTGCTTGGCCAGTTGTATACGAAAGAGAGCGGGGCATGGTCGGCCCTGACTTTTCTGCGCAACAGCACGCAGATGGACTTTGAGCTGGACTATCCGTCAGGCGCGGCTGCGGGCGATCTATTCGCGGTGTCGGTGCGCTGGTGCAGCGCTTCAGGGCAGATGAGCCAGGCGTCGACGCCAGCGCAAATGCCGCTTCCCCCGCAATATGGGGTGATGATCCCGAATCTCGTCAGCAGGCACGCAGCGTAAGGTTTCAACGGCGGGTGGCCGGGGCATAGTCCGCGATGCCCCGGAACGAATCTTTTAGAGACGCATTAACTACATCGCGTTCCGAATCTTCGCAGGCTCAGACGCCGGCCACCGCCGGACGAGCCGACGACTCAACCCCGCAGATTCACCTCGCACTTTTGTTTCGCGACCAGGTCCACGCCCTTGGCGTCCAGGCGGGCTTCGACGTACCAGTCGATTCGGCCGGCCATGGCGCTTGCGGCGCCGGCGGCGGCTTTGAGGACCCCGCCCACCACGCCTTGCCCATCGCCGGCGGCGTCGGAGATGCCCTTCACAATCGCCCTTGAGCGGGAGCGGACCTCGGCCCCCGTCGGTGCGAGCAGGTCGAAGCTGTATTCCTGCTTAAAACCCGCCTCGAAGCCGCGCGTCTCTTCGAGGATGTGGTTGTAACGATAGACCTCGACCCACTGCTTGCTATTACCGGCTTTGCTTGAGCTGCGCTTGATGCGTTTCTCCCGCCCGACCAGCGAGACCTTCAAGGAGCCGTGGATCGGCTTCTTGGTCTCCAGCGTGACCTGCCCGCGAAGCAATTCTTCCGAGCTGGCCGAGTCTCGGGACAGCTCCAGTTTGAGTTTGCCCTTCATGAATCGGGCGGCGTAGTACAGGCCGACCCCGAGCAGGACCAGGCCGACTACGCCTAGGAGGATGTAGTCTGCTTTGTTATCGCCGAAAGCGGCAAGGATTGCGACGTGGTAAGTCATCGTGCTGGCTCCAAATGAGATATCCAATCCCCATGGTAATGCAGCAGGCATTGTCAAAACAGCAAAGGTTCGGCGCGGTTTTCGCATATCAGGCTGCCGTTGCCGTTGATCGCCAAGCCGGCCAGGCGGCGGGTGGCAGGGGTGGAGGCGTGGCGACCTGCCCGGAACAAACTGTCTGCAATACATCCATGCTGACTAACTCCGGAGGTTCGCGGACTCGACCCCGGCACACCCTTGGCTTGTCCGAGCACGAAGCGGCAGCGCGTGACACGATTTAACATCACGCGGGTCACTCGTTGACGCTTCGTGCTCGGATCGACCCCCGCGTGTTACGCGGCGGCTACGAGAATCGCGTCAGTTTTATGGCGATGGCACTTCCACCAGCGCAGGTTCGTTAGTGGCGTTTCTTGGGCCCAGGAGTTCGAGGGTTTTATTGAGAACGGCCGGGCCGTTGGACTCGCGGACGCCGCAGCGCAGGGGGGACTTGCCAATCTGGTTGCCGACGTCTTTGAATCGCGGTTGTCTTGAGAGGAACTCGCCGGGCTTGATACCGGGGAGGATCAGTTCGCGGCGGGCGTGGCCCTGCAAGGCGGCGAAAGATCTGTAAGGCGTGGTGCGTAACGGAGACTCTCGCACGTACTCGGCTACAATCCTGCGATGCCTTATGTGTTGTTTGTCCTGATGTGTCTGATCTGGGGCACGAGTTTCCTGCTCATGCGCTGGGCGACGGACTTGTTCAACGCGCCTGCGATCGGTGCGGGGCGGATGCTCGGGGGCATGCTGGCGCTGTTCTCGATCTGGTTTGTTCTTAGCCGCGCAACCGGCGGGAAGCGGTTGTGGTCGTTCAGCCGTCGTGATATCCCCGCCCTGGGCTTGGTGGTGGTTGTTGGATTCATCGTGCCGTGGACACTGCAGCCTTATCTCATCGGGACGTATCAGCAGAGCGGCCTGTTCGGGATGATGGTCTCGTTGGTGCCGCTGCTGACCGTCGCGGTGTCGGTTCCGATGCTCGGGACTCGGCCTACAGTCAGGCAGGGCCTGGGCGTGTTGCTTGGCCTGGGGATGATGGCCGTGCTGTTCGGTGATGCGGTCAATGCCCATGGGGTGCCGGCCTGGGCGATGCTGCTGGCCGTCGCGGTCCCGCTCTGTTATGCCGTGAGCAACACATGGGTCAAACTCCGCTTCCACGACGCGGACTCGCTGCTGCTCTCGGCGACAGTCATGGCCCTCGGCCTGGCGTTGATGCTGCCGATGGCGCGGCTCAACGCGTACCCGCCCGACGATGTGGATGTCAGCAAAGCCATCGCTTCGATTGCATTCCTGGGTGTCGTCGGCAGTGGCCTGGCGATGTGGATGTTCTACAAGATGGTCCAGCTCCGCGGACCGCTGTTCGCGGGGATGGTGACCTACGTCGTGCCGGGGATCGCGGTCCTGCTGGGGTGGGCGTTTGAAGGCGAGATGGTGACGCGGTGGCAGGTGGTAGCGCTGTGCGGCATCCTGCTTTCCGTAGCGCTTGTGCAGTGGCCTGTGACACAGGTCAAAACAATGAACACCTATAAAGCTCAGGTGAAATGAACCGCCAAAACCTCCGCGACATCGGCTGGAACGCCTTCTTTGACCAACAACTCTCCGCAGATGCACAGGCATCAACCGTTGTTGCTCGCGTTTCGTCGCACCTGGGGGTTGACGTCCTGCTGCTGGGTAAGGCGGGAGAGTTCCGCGTGCCGGTCTCGCTCGCGGAATCAGCCGGTGAAATCGCTGTGGGCGATTGGCTTGTGCTTCGTGCGGAAGATCATCGCGCCATCCAGCGGCTCGACAGGCAAACCCTGCTACTGCGTAAAGCCTCGGGGCAAGAGGTCAAGCCGCAGGCCATCGCCGCGAATATCGACACGCTATTTATCGTCAGCTCATGTAATGATGATTTTAATCTGTCACGCCTGGAACGATACATCGCACTCGCACTGCAGACGGGCGCGACGCCGGTGATCGCCTTAACCAAAGCGGACCTCTGCGAAGATCCGGCACGCCTATGCCGACAGGCGGAGCAACTCTATCCCGGGCTGATTGTTCACACCATCGACGCGCGTCGCCCGGAACAAGTCAACATGCTGCTGAACTGGTGCGGGCCCGGCCAAACGGTCGCGCTGCTAGGTTCCTCGGGGGTTGGGAAGTCAACGCTGGGCAACGCACTCGGCGCCGGTGATTTAGCGACAGGCGGGATCCGTGAGCAAGACGACAAAGGGCGACACACCACGACCTCGCGTTCGCTGCACCAACTACCCAGTGGCGGCGTCCTGATCGATAACCCGGGCGTGAGAGAGCTTCAGCTACCCGAATGCGAAGACGGCCTGAACGCCTTGTTTGCGGATGTCCTCCGGGCATTTTCAGCCTGCCGATTTCATAACTGCCGCCACGATGGAGACGCGGGATGTGCCGTGCAGGCCGCTATAACGTCGGGCGAACTCGACGAGCGTCGCTATCTTAATTTTCAGAAGATCACCGCAGAACAAGCCCGCAACGCCACGACACAGTCACAACGCCGTGAATCAAGAAACCAGACCAGTCAGAATCAAAAGTCGAGCGCCAAGCACAAGCGCCGCCGCAACAAATGATCCCCCCGAATGCTCCGCGAAGCCCGTTGAGCCCCGTTGAGAAGTTCCCTGTCAAGCGCTCGGCTGCGAGTCACGCATTCTCACCGGCGATACGCTGGCGATATGCCACACCACCGATTGACAGCGCCGCACCGGCAAGCGCAGAGTTGATTTGGAATGCACGCCGGTCCATGCATGCACGATCTGCGGCCCTCCGGTCTTCTTTGTTACGATCGAGGATCGTTGTATCCTGCTGATCTGGGGCTGAAGGGTTTTCGGGAATCGGCGTAGGCGAGGGTGAACCACTTCATCGAGCCACAAAAACTGCGCCTACTCATCCGAGAACGCGACGGGTATGGCGAGACATTCTGCGCTCGCCTTCGCTCTGCGCGGCCGAAGTTTGGCAAGCTTTTGGCGCGCTTGATTTCAGTCAATTCCCTACCTGAAATTCAGGTGCACTCTGGGTGGGTCTCAGACCACTGCGGGCTAAACTTGTAGCAGTTGTTAGACAAGGAAAGTTGATATGCATACTAAGATCGCAGAGTTACAACAACCAATAAATGTCAAGAGCTCTGACTCGCTGCCCCACCAGCGCTCGGCGGGTAAGCAGGATTCGTGGCAAGGCGATCGCGATTGGGAGATTCCGGACTCTTTGCCGGACGTGGATGCGGGCACAACCTTGGATTGGGGCCACTACGCACAGAGTCGGCTTGCGGATTTCAGGCAGCGTTAAACCTGCGTCACCTGTTTGTAAGTCCATCACCAGCGGATGTACGCGGCGCGATCTTGCGCACATGAGTATCGCCTATGAACCCGATGATCTCGCAAACTGACAGCACCTCCGGATCAGACGTGTCGGTGCCACGAAACAACAAGAGGGTCGAGCGTGCGCGACGCGCGCTGACAGAAACCCATCGTCATTTTATTTGGGGGGTTGGTATCGAGAGTTCGACGCTCCCGCACATGGACGTTGACCAGTTTGAATGGACCGGGCACAACCAGCAGTGGCGTTTGGACCTGACGCTGGTCTGCGAAGAGTTGGGCCTGTCTCATCTGCGATATGCCATCCCGTGGCACTACATGGAGCCGGAGCCGGGGCGCTTTGACTGGTCGATCGCCGACGAACGCATCGGGGCGTGCGGCGATCTGGGCCTGGATTTGATGCTCGACGTGATGCACTTTGGTACGCCGCGATGGCTGGGCCAGGCCGTGGGTGACCCGGAGTTCCCTGAGGCGTTGGAGCGATTAGCGCAGGCGATGGTGGAGCGTTACGGCCGGCAGGTCCACACGTGGTGCCCGGTAAACGAACCGCTGGTGACGAGCCTGTTCAGCGGCGACTTCGGCTTCTGGCCGCCGCACAGCCGCAAGTGGCGCGGGTACATGCCGGTGGTCTCTCGCGTGGCGCAGGCCACCAGCCGGGCGATCCGCGCGATCCGCCGCGCCAGCCCGGAAGCGACCGTGCTGGTGTGTGACGCCGCCGACTGACCCCCTCCCCAAATCCTGATCCACCGAATTTGAGAGAATCCAGCCGGCGAATGAGCCGGAAAGGATTCCTCGATGAAGAAGCGTCACAGTCCCGAACAGATCGTTGCCCTGCTGCGTCAGGCGGATGTTGATCTTGGCAAGGGCCGGAAGGTGCCCGAGTTGTGCAAGCAGTTGGGCATCAGCGAACAGACGTACTACCGCTGGCGACAGA
>JBGSTE010000467.1:0-6628 GCA_041736655.1 Phycisphaeraceae bacterium
GGCGGTCGGTGCCTTGCTTGCGTTCTATCTCAAGCGTGCCCGGCCCGACGACGCCGCAGCATTGCTGGATCGTCAGACGCTGCTGTATCCGGACCTGTATCCGCTCGATGGCGATCTGGCCTTGTCGCCCGGTCAATGGCGGCATCGCATCGATGAGGTCAAGGCGCTGCCCACAGCAGGTCAGGCGCTGGCCGAGCAACTGGACACGCCTTATCTGCTGCCGGGCCGGCTGCTGACTCCCGCGCCGGGGATCGATCCCGCATCGCTGGCCGGTCGGCTGCTGCTGGAGCACGCGGATGGGACGTTGACCTGTCACGGGCCTGACAATCCAAAGCAGTCGCTCTGGTCTACCGCCTTGCCGGTCAAGGCCCGTCGCTGGGCGATCCTCGCTGATGGTTCGGAGCAGACGCTGATCTGGTCTGCCGATGCCGATCGGGTCGTTGCGTTCAACCCGGCAACGGGCGCGGTGCTCTGGTCGACACCGCTGGGTCTTCACTCGAATGAGCCGGGCCAGGTCAGGCCGGTCCCCGGCGATGAGCTTGAAGCGTTTCTTGTCAGCGTGTCCGACGCGGTGGTGTGTGTCGGCCATCGCAAGAGTGCCAAGGTTCTCGCGCTGGATCGTGCCGGCGGTGGCGTGCTCTGGCGCAGCGAACTGGCGGTGTCCGAACTGACCGGCATGGATGGCGACGCATGGACTCTTGCGGTCGTCGGGATCGATGGCCGCGCGGAACTGGGCGGCGCTGGCAAGCTCATGTTGCTGAGCCTGTTCACCGGCGAGCCACAGACCGACCACCCCGAAGTACGCATCAACGTGACGCCCATCGCAGTTCGACTTGTCGATCAAAGCGCGATCCTGATGGGTATCACAAAAGTCATGGCGGTCGATCGCACGACCGGCTCGGAGCTCTGGTCACACACGCTGGTCGATCGCGCGCTGACCGGTGTCGTCGCACGCTCACAGTCCATGCTCGCGGTCGAAAGTACCGACGGCATTGTGCAGGTCTTCGATTTACGTCATGGGGGCAGACCCGTTGGTGGTGTGCTTGTACGAAACCGTAACGACCCCGAAGCGCTGAAGATTCAGGCTATCGGTGACCAGTTCTGGGTCTGCGGCGGCAGCGGGCTTTTCCGCTTGGGGCAGTCGCCGCTGCTTCAGGGGCAGGACGCGGTCAATCTGCCCTTCAAGCGACCGGTCAGCGCACTGGTCGGCGAAGAACGCGTCGCGCTGCTGGCCATCACCGACCCACAGCAGGACCCCCAGCGGCTGGATCAGCCCAAGTCCTTTGGCTTATTTATCCTCGACCGCGAAGGCGGGCGACTAATCAATCGTTACTTGCTGGGCCCGCTGGATGACGCCTTGATCGCCAGCCAACTGGACGCGACGGCCGCGCGCCTGCTGGGCAAGGGCATCGCCGTGCCGGCCGGTTGGCAGACGCTGGTGGTGCCGGGCGCTTCCGGGAATTGACAGGCATGTCACGCTACAGCGATTGATACGGTTGAAATTGCTTTGGTCACTTGCTTACGCTTCGTGCTCTGTCGATGCGCGTCGACTTATGCCGCCTGGCTTGAGCGATCGCTGTCGTTGGCACCCTGGTGGCGACGGACCATTTCGTCGTACTCGCTGAAGTCCATCGCGAGGAAGGGGTTGACCAGCGCGGGGTCAAACTGTGTACCGGCACATCGCGCGATCTCGGCGAAGACCTTGTCGCGCATCATCGCGGCACGGTAAGAGCGTGTGGAACTCATCGCGTCGAAGGTGTCGGCAACACCGAGGATCCGGCCGTAGAGCGGGATCGCTTCGCCGTAGAGGCCGTCGGGATAGCCGCGTCCGTCCCACCGTTCGTGGTGATAGAGCACGCCGTCGAGTACGTCCGCCATCTTGGGGATGCCCTTGAGGATGTTGTAGCCAATGCGCGGGTGCTTCTTGATCTGTTCAAATTCTTCGTCGGTCAGCCGGCCGGTCTTGCACAGGACCGACTCGGGCACGCCGATCTTACCCACGTCATGGACCAGCCCGCTGATGCGGATGCGTTCGACCTCGTCGGCGCTGAGGCCGATGGCTTCGGCCAGGCGCATGCCCAGCATCGCCACACGCTCAGAGTGACCGTAGGTGTAAGGGTCTTTGGCGTCCAGCGCCGTGGATACCGCTTCAAGCGAGCCGATAAACATGTTCTTCTGCTCCGTAAAGCGAGCCGCGTTTTCGTGAAAAGCTCCGAGGAAACCGGCGATCGCATCCAGCAGTTGCGTGTCGCCGCTGGTCGCTTCCGGGTCCGGGCCGGTCTTGCCGCCGGCCATCAGTACGCCGATGACTTTGCCGTCGTGGCGGATCGGGTCGAGGATCACTTCCGAGCCCACCAGCGTTGCCAGCTCGTGTTCGTTGACCTGTAAGAGCCGTGTCCAGTTCTTGTCGTTCCACTGCGCGAGCATCCGGCCGGTCATCTCGCGGAAGATCTCTTCAGGACAAGGCAGTTGCCCGGCAATCAGGCAGGCATCGGTCAGCGCGGAGATGTCTTCGACGGTTTTGAAAAAGCGTGCAGCCGACCAGCCGTAGCCCTGTGTCATCCGCAACTGGTCGCAGATGCCCTGGGCCAGGTGCTGCGGCGTTTCCAGCGAACTCATCGACAGCCCGATCGAGTAGAGCATCGTGATGTTTTCATAGCTCTGCCCCAACTGCTCGGCAAGGTCGTCGACGGCGAACTGGGACTGGTCGAGTTGGCGCAGGTCTACGAGTGTCCACGCCAGCGAGCGCGCCAGGCTGTTCAGATCACCGAGTTTCGCAGCGTCACCGGTCGATTGAACGAGCACCCATCCCTGAACCTGTCCTTCGGGGTCGGGCAACCAGACCGCGTGCTGGTCCGGGCCGACCTGCATCGCCTGTTGATTCTGTTGCAGCGTCGTAAGCACCTGGGTCAGCAAAGCGCATAGCCGGGCGTCATCGTGGGAGTTGGACTGGCATGCTGGCGGGTTTGCGGACTCCGGGATCTGGCGGGTCAGCCCACATTCATCACAGGCCCAGACGCTCAGCCCCAGCGCGGTACAGCGACTGACGAAGGTAGCTGTCGCCTGGTCGAGCATCGGCTTGTTCAGTGTGCCTTGCATCGCTGTTTCGTTGCGTCGAAGCTATGCCGCCGGCTTGAGAACGCCATGAATGCGGGCAATCAGATCGTTGGGGCTGAAAGGTTTATCCATCAGGATGCGGATGCCCGTTGCGGCCAGGTCCTGCTCGGTGAGCTTGTGGCCCCGCGCGGTGAGCAGGATGATCGGAATGTCGGCTGTGCTTTGATCGCCGGCCAGTTGCAGACTCATGTCATAGCCAGAGAGCATCGGCATCTGGAAATCCGTCACGATCAGGGCAGGGTGATGCTCCTGCGCGAGGGTGAGGCAGTCCCTGCCATTACTCGCGACGATCACCTGATATCCGGCCGACTTGAGCTTGGCACCTACCAGGTGGCGGATATGCGGCTCGTCGTCCGCGATCAGCACTGTCAGCGGTGTTTGCATCGTTCTCCGATAGTTTCAAGGGCTGTCCCCGCGTTATATCGGCATGTCGGATGGGGGGATTTAGCGGCCTGTCAGGACTTCAGCACGCGTCTATGACAGTCGATATCCCTCTTGGTGCATACTCGTACCGGAGGCTAATGGACGGGAACGTTTTTACATCCAAGGTGCTGCGTAAACGCAAAGCGATCGGGACCCAGGCCTTGACCTGGCCGTTTGCTGTGGCGCTGGGAGCGATGTGGATCCTGACATACGCTGCGGGTATCGGCTGGTTCGCGCAAGGATCGGTCAGGCAGCAACGCGATGCTGCGGTCGCACGCGTTGAGTCGCTGACGAATCAACTCGGGTCGAGCATCGAGCCGCTGCTGGCGTCCGGCGAACTGTCGGCCGTGCGTCGGCTGATCTCCGAGGCCGGCTATCAGGAGGCGCTGACCACCTGTCGCCTTGAGCTATCCGATGGCCGATCCCTGGCGGACGCGGACCTTGACAAACCGCAGATGACGGTGTTGCCAGTCGACTTCCCCACATCGACCGCCACGCAAGCACAGACGCGTGTGATCAACGGACAGATCATGATCGATCAGCCGGTGCCGCTACCTGGCAACGGTGAGGCGGTGTTGACGATCGTTGCTCAGATGCCGCCGATCACAAACACCTACAGCGCAATGCTTCCGGGTGTTGCCCTGGTGGGCATGCTGGGTCTGGCGGGGCTGATGCTGATTTATCGCAAGATGCAAAGTCGGCTGGAGGTGCTCTCGCTGATCCGCGGTGCGCTGCGTGATGCGGGTCAAGGCACGCCGGACCTTTCTGCGCTGGCCGTGAACCCGATCTGGGGCCCGGAGGCCGCGGGCTGGAACCGCCTGATCGCAACGCGGCAGATCGGCGAACAGACACAGATCGAACAGCAGCTTGACATGCTCAACACCCAGAGCAGTGGCGGGGTGCTTGAGTCGGCATGCGATGGATTGTGGACGGGTCTGCTGCTGGCCGACTCGCGTGGTCGCGTGGTGTACCTCAACGGTGCGGCCGCGGCATCGCTGCTGATGGATCGCGATGTCGCGCCGGGCATGCCTTTGACGCCGATGATTGCAGACCCCAAGCTCGCTGAGCACGTGGAGCAGATCCTCTCCGGCTCTGGCGCAGGCCGGTTGACCCACGAATTGAAGCTCGGGTACGGCAGCGAGACGAGCACGCTGCGCGTGACGCTCCGCCGACTGACCGAGACCGGCGGGATGGTCATGACGCTTGAAGACATCACCCAGCAGCGCGTCTCCGAGAGCTCGCGACACGACTTTGTCAGCCGGGCTACGCATGAACTTCGCACGCCGCTTACCAATATCCGCCTGTACGTGGAGACGGCCCAGGAAGACGGCGAAAACGACAAGGAGCTGCGTGGGCAGTGCCTGAACGTGATCGCACGCGAGAGCCAGCGGCTCGAAAGATTGGTCAGCGAAATGCTGTCGGTCTCGGAGATCGAAGCGGGCTCGATGACCATCCGCCGAGACGATGTTCGCCTGGATCAGTTATTCAAGTCTCTGGAGATGGACTACGGCGCCAACGCCAAGAGCAAGGACATCGACCTGCACTTTGACCTGCCTCCTAAACTGCCCGCGATTCAGGGCGACCGCGACAAGCTCGCCATCGTGCTGCAGAATCTCTTGGGCAACGCGATCAAGTACACACCCAACGGCGGCAAGGTCAACGTCAGTGTCGACCTCTCCGCGACCGAACTGAACGTCGAGGTCCGCGACACGGGCATCGGCATCAGCGAGGAAGACCAGAAGCACGTCTTCGAGAAGTTTTATCGCGCCAACGATCCTCGCCTGGGCGATATCACCGGCTCGGGCCTGGGCCTGGCGCTGGCCTTCGAGATCGTCCGGCTGCATGGCGGTGCGATAACTGTCGACTCGGTCCTTAACGAAGGCAGCTCGTTCCGCCTTGTTCTGCCCATCAGCGCGGAGGGGGTGTGACATGCCCGGGATCACCGAACAGAGACACGGTGCGGTCGTCGTCGTCAAGCCTTCCGGCCCGCTGGTTCTGGAGGACGCCAGCGCGTTGTCACAGGCAACGCTCGGCCGAGCACGAGAACTGCTTGGGCGGTTGACGATCGACATGTCGGCGGCGGCATACATCGACTCGGTCGGGCTCGAAACACTGCTGGACCTGGCAGACGAACTGGACGCCTGCGGCCAGACGCTTCGGCTAGCCGGTGTCAGCCAGACGGTACGCGAAGTTTTTGACCTCACCGGCCTGACCAACCGTTTTGAATATCACGACGATGTCAACCTCGCGGTAAGGAGTTTCCTGTGAAGCTGCGTGCCCCACAGAAAAAACTCGGCGAACTGCTGATCGAGGCGGGACTGCTCTCCGAAGAGCAACTCACCCAGGCGCTGACGATCCAGAAGCACAGTAAGAAGAAGCTCGGCAGTGTACTCATCACAGAGGGCATGGTCTCCGGCTCGGCGATGGTCAATGTCCTGGCCTCACAGCTCGGGCTGCGCGGCGTCATGCTGCGTCACGGGCTGATCGATACGACACTGCTCAAGGCGATCGGCGCTGAAGAAGCCAGCCGGCTACAGGCTGTGCCCATGTTCCGTGTCCGCGACACGATGACCGTCGCGATGGCCGAGCCACAGTCGCTGCCCGCGATCGACCGGCTTCGCCAATTGACCGGGTGCAAGATCAAGCCCGTCCTCGCGCTGCCGCAGAACATCGAGCAGTTCATCGACCAGAACTCCGGACAGGACCTGAACGTCGACGACTTCCTTGCATCACTTGCGCACTCCGATGACGTCGAAGTCATCGAGCACGATGAAACGAGCGACGAGATCGCAGCCAACCTCGACCGCCTGGTCGACGGCAGCCCGATCGTTAACCTCGTCAACGTCGCGATGCTGCAGGCGGTCAAGGACGGCGCGTCGGATATCCACATCGAGCCGGACCGCAAGGGCACGCGTATCCGATATCGCATCGACGGCGTGATGCGCGAACTGATGAAACCGCCTGCGGGCATGCACTCGGCGATCGTCTCGCGTGTCAAGGTCGTGGGCAAGATGGACATCGCCGAAAGACGATTGCCGCAGGAAGGCCGTGTGCGGATCGTCGCCGAGGGACGCGATGTCGACCTGCG
>JBGSTE010000551.1:0-2433 GCA_041736655.1 Phycisphaeraceae bacterium
CGGGGCGACACCGCGGGGTCGACGCCCGCCAATAGATGTCGCGACGGCGTGGCAGCATCGCAAGGATCGACCGCCAGCAATTCGATCTGCTGGGGGTGCCGCGCATCCAGCAGCAGCCAGGCCTCGCGGTCTGTTGGTGAAGCGCTGAAGTGCGTCAATTCATCGTTGACGTAGAGCTGCACGATGCGCCCGCCCTGCTGTGTCGCCTGCCATTGGATGTGGACCAGCCGGTGGTGCTGGGTGTCCGGCATGGCCACGGGGCGCGCGAGGATGCGCTCGAAGACCGCCTGCGTCGGGTTCAGTGGCGTGGTCATCGTCATGGTGTGGTCTGGAGGTAGGTGAGGGTGTACGAACAGGCCAGTCGCGGGCCGAGGCGATGGATGGGCTCATATTGAAAGACCCGCAATACACAGTTAGGCCAGGTGTTGCCGTAGTCATCGATGAGCGTGCCGGCCGTTGTGCCGACTTGCTGCTCGATGGCCTGGATCATGCCGCGTAAGGCCGACTCGTCGTCGCCGATCAGGCTGCCGTGCTGCTTGATCTCGCGTGGCGAAAGGCCTTGGCCGATGAGTGTCGCGCCGATGGACCCCGGTTGTTCTGCGAGCGCATCTCGGCTCATCAACGCGCCCGGCTCGATCTGCGCAGGCCCGCTGCTAAATAAGTCCAATCCGTTGTAGCGGATCATGGTGTGTGCTCCAGTGTGGCGTGGTGGTGATCCAAACTAGACCCGTGTCAGCCGCGACAGGCCGATGTACCGCTTCTCGTCCGGCAGGCCGTCGCCGTTGGTGTCGACCTGCACCGGGCTGCGCGATGCGGCCTCCAGCAGTCGCCGGCGATACTCCGCCGCCTTAAAGAGCAGGCCGTCGTTATTCCCTGTCAGCGCCGCGGCACTGCTGAATACACGCTCAAGCGTGCCCAGCATCTCCAGCCGAGCCATCAGCGACAGCGACACCACCGCGTCGGCATCCAAGGGCTGCTCCGGGTCCTCGCTGTCAAGCCCGAGCATCCTTAGCAGCGAAGCGCACACCAGCTCGGCTTGCGGCGCGAAGGTGCGAACGATCACCGCTTTGGAAGCCCCATCACCCGGCGGGATCGCGGCATCCGACAGCCGCGCCCGCAGCAGCGAGACCGTCAGCGTCATCGCATCGACCCGCTCAACGACCTCGACCGGCGTCTTGTCGATCAAGACCACACCGCCCGCCTCGACCTGCGCCAGCTCGAAGTCCGCCGCGATCGAGGTCAGCGTCGTGCCCGACACCTCGCCGTCGGTCACGCTCAGCCGCTGCTGGCAGACCCAGGGCAGATCGTTAAACAGCGTCGGCTCGTAAAGCAAGAGGTCACGGTCGGTTGAAAAGTTCATGGCAATTCTCTCTAGACAAATCCAGGTCATTCAAGCCCGCGGCTTCGGCGTAGCCGACGCTGCGGGGTAAGCTCAAACCCATCAAAAGCCCCGGCGTCGCGCGAACGACGCCGGGGCCGGGAGGAAAGAAGCGGTTCATGCGATGGCCAGGTTGCGGATCACGCCGTGCGCGTTTTCATTGCGCAGTTCGAGCGTGTACTCGCCGATGACCTGCCCGCGCTCGCGGTCGCCGTCGCTGCTCAGCGGCTTGTAGTGGAAGCTGCGGCCGCTCAAGGGCAGCACATCGATGCGCGAGCTGTCCAGTAGCACGACGCAGTCGCTGGGGACCCACCGGCTGAGCACGACCCGACAGACGCCGAAGTCGCTCTCGTAGACGCTGACCATGTCGCGGAAGCGCGTGCTCTTTTCGTCGTAGCCGCGCGAGGAGGCGATGAAGCTGTTGATCGCGCGTTTCTGCAGGCCGCTGACGAGGATCGTGTCGACCGGGCCGTTGGACTCTTCCCAGATCGCGCGGAGGTTGGCGTTGAGGATGTCTTCGGTCAGTGCCGCGGCGTTGGCATCATCGATGTTGGTGGTGATGGACGGGATGATGCCGCGCATGGTCCGGCGGACACTGGCCGAGCCCTGCGGGTCGGCTGTGGGCGCGACGCCGTTGATGACACAGTTTTCCAGGTCGCGGACCAGTTCGCGCAGGCGTTCCTGCTTCTGGTACGGCCAACAAGGTTTGGTGGTGTTGCACCTTCCCCCATTGCCTCCGCAAACTCGCGGTCTGCCGCCGCTACGGCTAGTTCATACTCAGTTTGCAGCAGCTTGCTAGCCGCCCGCACGGCCCGGCGGTAGGCCGCCGTGGTAGGCACCCCACCCGCCAACTCATGCCCAAACCGCACACGCCCACGGAAGGCCACCTGCCAACCACCCGCCGCGTCAGGCGTAACGGTGATGCCGTAGCCGCTTTTCCTTGGGTTATCACCGAACAGGAATTGCAGGAACCGCCGGGTGTCTTCGTAGCTTTGCTGCTGCCAATCCTTGCCGCCGTGGGTTTGTGCCAGCAACACCTGCATCGCCTGTGCCCG
>JBGSTE010000564.1:0-2746 GCA_041736655.1 Phycisphaeraceae bacterium
CTCGATCTCGGTGCTCGGGCTACCGTCGGCGTCGACGTAGTAGCCCTCGGCGTGAACCCAGAAGCGTGCGATCATTTCCTTGATCGTCATCTGGTCCGGCTGCACGGGCGGCTGCCCGCCGTTGGCCATGTACTCGGCGACGAACTCGTGGTAACGGCGCAGCGCTTCCGGCTTGTCGTGCTTGCCGAAGTAGACGCGGCGGCCCCAGGCGTTGGCGTAGCCTTGGCCTGAGCCTTTGTGTACCCGGAACTGCGGAACCTTGAGGGGGGCTGATAAAAACATCGGCCGTCTCCTTGGTCGCGTCGGGTAGTACTACCCGACGCTGAGCCTTGGTTACGGCCGCTCCGCCCGAAGGCGGGTCCGCGCAACTGGCGCGGTCAGCGTGACTTGTCGAAAATAGTGTGCCCCAAACCGTTTTCGAAGCGATGATTTGCGGCAAGATGATGCTCGCCGAGCGGGTTGGTCTCCAATAGTTGCAGAAACTTTCTCGGGTTATGAGTTTTGGCCCGGGTAGTGGCGGCATCGGCCCTTAAACCACGGCCCCGTCCAGTAGCGTCTGACAATTTGGGCCGGGTCCGAGGGGTGGTCGGCAATCGAGGTGGGCGGGGGTGAACCACATCACGGCGCTACTAGGAAAGGGAATACGAAAAGCTTGTGCGCCATCCCTTGGGTCAAGTCGATCGGTCTAACTTGAAGCGAAGAGAATCAGAACGTCAGCACGCGAACTGCTGGGTCCTTGATGAGTTCGGACAGCGGCTGGCCCATTCCTTTAACCTCGATGTCCTGTGCGCGCAGTTGGTCTGCCACGCCGTAGGAGTCTGCGCAGACCACGCAGGCCTGAACGATGACACCATCGGCTTTCATCTCCTTGATCTTGGCTTGGAGATCCTTGTCCGCCGCGAGCAGGCGGGCGCTCGGCCCCCAGACGATGATGCGCACCTGATCGAACCACTCGGCCTTTTGTGCTCCGTGGCCGTACATCAACACCATCCGGTGGGCGACTTCTGGATCACCGCTGGTCCAGACGATCGCCAACTCTTTGGGGGCTTGCACGCCAGTTGCCTGGTCCTGCGCACTGGCGATTGGGGCAAGATTGGCGGCGGCGGCACCCAGTAGTAGCAAGGCGAGGATCGACAAGACGAGCGGTAGTGGATTGGTTCGAGGCATGCTTGCTTCCTTTCGAGAAGTTAAAGACAGTCACTTGCGAGGCCGTAAAGAGTGACAAGACAACTGCCACGCCACGACGGCCTCACATCCCCGCATCATAAGCGTTCACTTCGGCCACTTTTTTCGAGCGATTTCGCCAGCGCCAGGACCAGATCATCCATTGGTGCATGAGGACCGTCCGCCATGTGCCGTGGGCCGTACACTTTCGCGCCGAGGTGATAGCGGGCAGATCGCTGATGCGGATTCGGCCGATGCGGCGTAGCCGACAGACGATGTCGAAGTCTTCCATGACGGATAAAGGCTTGAACCCACCGACGTCTCGGAGGGCGTTGCGATGCAGGAAGATGGCCTGGTCGCCGTAGGGCAGTTGCCGCCAGACGGAGCGCAGGCGTGTACCCCACTCGACCAGGCGCAGTGACCAGCCGGTGTGATTCAGAGCCATCTGAAACGCGCCCGCGGCGGTGTCGGCCTGCCGGGTGATGCGATCGACTTCAAGCCAGTAGCCGAAGGGCAGTCGCGTGTCCGCGTGGAGGAACAGCAGGATGTCTGCGCCTGCGGCCCTTGCACCCTCGGTGAGTTGCTTACCCCGCATCGCCTCACATTGCACCACACGTGCGCCGAGTGACTCAGCGATCTCGCGGGTGCGGTCGGTACTGCCGCCATCGACCACGATGATTTCCACGCCTGGGCATTGACGCGCCGAGTGGATGGCCTCGGCGAGGTGTTGTTCTTCGTTCAGCGTAGGGATCACCACGCTGAGCCAGGGGCGCTTTGATGCGGATTGCTCTTGAAGTTCATGCCAATGGTTCAGGTCTTGCGGCTCGTCGATGTCGCTCAGCTCGTCGAGCAGATAGACGCTCAGGCCAAGCTCCGCTGCCCGCTGGCGGGTCTGGCTCAGGACCGACGCGGAACCCCATTCGATGTCGCGGAACAGTTCGCGCCTGGGCTGTTTCATGCCAATGAGGTAGTAACCCCCATCTGTCGCGGGGCCGAGGACCAGGTCGCTCTCATCAAGGCGATCAAAGGCTTCGCGTAATAGCGCTTGTGTGATCGAGGGGCAGTCGCTGCCGATGCACAGGGCCTTGGCAAAGCCTTGCTCAGATGCGTCGGCGAATGCCCGCACCATCCGATCGCCGAGGTCGCCCTCGCCCTGATGGGTGTAGCGCGGGCCGGTGCCGAACAGGTCGGACATTTTCTCTGGTTCATCCGCCGTGTGGCGGACCTCCATCTCATACCCGTAGCGCTGGCACGCGTCCTGAACGGTCGCGAGCGTGTGGCGGGTCATCTGGCGTTGCAGATCAGATGCGCCTTCCGGACCCAGCGCAGGGATCAGCCGGGTCTTGGTCCGCCCCGGCTCGGGCAGGCGCGAGAAGAGGATGATGCGCTGGCGTGTTGTGTTGTGCGGCGGCTTGCGGAGGTACTCCCGGGCAATTGTCGCGAGGATCTTCGTACCCGCGCCGACGACGCCGCGCACCGTGCCGGAAATCTTGGACTTGCCGATGCGCCGGCGGTAACGCACGGGCACCTCGGCCAGGCGGCATCCCGTGGCTGCGGCGCGGGCCTGCATCTGCACGGTCCA
>JBGSTE010000592.1:0-6553 GCA_041736655.1 Phycisphaeraceae bacterium
CGACAAGCCCGGTTGCAGAGCCTTCTGAACCGGACGCCCCGCGCGAGGTCAGCGAAGCGGTCAAGGCCCAGCGCCGCGAGGAACAACGCCTGGCTGCGGCAGCGAAGACAACCAAGTCCTGGCGCGATTACAAGCTGCCGATCTTCCTCACCATCGGCCTCACGCTCGTCATCGTCATCCTGCTGGTCCTGATCTTCGTCTCCGACGCGCTCGATGGGTTCCTGGGATAAGCCTCATCACACTCAACTCTCGCTGAGCCGTTTGACCTTTTCGCCAGCGAGCAGCCGGTGCGACTCCATGATCAGGCCCGGGATCTGCTGGCCAAAGGGAAGGCTCTTGACCGCCGCAGCGATCGCACGTTCATCCAAGACCGTGTCCTTGTCGACCGCCCTGCCGGGGAACCAGTGCCCGCCGTTGCCCAGCAGGTTGAATCGCATCCTGCCGTAGTCCGTCATGCCCCAGCCCACCGCCATGTGCCGCAGCCAGAGCATGACTTCAAGATTCAGCCCATCAGGCGACTGCTCCGGCTCGGGCAGGCCGACGTTCATTGCCTCGGGGTGATCGATGCCGACCATCTGCAACATCCGCTTGCGCAGGCGTTCATCAATCGGCCCGATCAGCGCATCGGTCTGATCCATCAGTTCAACCGCCTTCAGATGCAGGTCATAATCGCTTGGCCTGGCCGCGCCCAGGCTCAGCGTGTGCACCTCCGGCCGTTGCAGGCACCACAGATCATTGAACACGATCGGGTGCAGCGGGTCGCACAACTCCACCAGCTCCGGCGAAGGGGCGTACAGCTTGCCACCCTTGTCCGACGGACTGATGATGAACACGCCCATGTCCAGCTTCGTCGCCGCCTCGATCGCCGGCCAGTTGCGACGGAAGATGTAGTACCAGTGCACGTTGAAGTAGTCGAAGGCGCTGGCCGCGCCGCGCGGGTCGGCGTGGATCGCCAGCAGGTCGACATCATCCAGCCGCAGGCGATCGAGCGACTCCATGAAGTTGCTGGTGAAGACCGCCGGGTCGTCCTCGGGCCCGATCTTGGTCTGGACGATCAACTCGTTGCGCGGGTAGTTGGGCAGGACCGTGCCGAGCTGCCGTTCGCTGACGCCATAGCCGCGCGCGGTCTCGATGTGGTTGATGCCCACGGCAATCGAGTGGGCGATCGTTTCTTCAAGGTTTTTCTGGACCTTGGGGTCGACCTCGCTCAGGGGTTTATCTTTCCAGCCGTCCTGGTAGCGCATGCCGCCGGTGGAGATGACGGGCATCTGCAGCTCGGTGCGTCCGAATCGTCGGTATTTCATAGGCGCAGATTCTAGGGAATCAGCACGAGTTTGCCGATGTGATTTCCCTTTTCCATGTCGGCATGGGCTTGGCGGACATTATCCAACGCATAGGTCTGGGCGACATGCTGCCTGAACGTGCCGTCGACGAAGCGCGCAAGGATCTCGGCGCAGGCCCGCTGCCAGACAGCGTCGCCCGCGCGGATGATTTCATCGAGCACCCAGCCATAGAGCGAAGCGTTCTTGATGATCATCGGCGAGAGGTCCACAGGCCCCGGCCGACCGAGCAGGCCGTAGATGTAGATGCGCCCGCCTTGCGCCAGCGCGCGGACCTCGGTGTCGAGATACTCGCCGGCGGCAACGGGATCAAAGAAGACATCGACGCCGTGGCCGTCGGTGATCTCTTTGATCTCGCGGTGCCAGGGCCGCATCGTTCGTTTGCCGTCGGCATCGCGGTCGTGCGTGACGATCAGGTGATCGAAACGCGCGGTATCGAGCGATCGCAGCACATCGCATTTATCCGCGCTGCTGGTCAGTCCGATGGCGATGCCGCCCAGTGCCTTGACGACCTGCGCCGCGGCGAGGCCGACACTGCTGGACGCGGCGGGGATGGCGACGAACGCGCCGGCTTGCAGCTTGTCTTTCCACGCCAGGCAGCCCCACGCGGTGAGGTAGGCCAGCCAGATCGCGCCGAGTTGGTTGTCGGGGATCGCATGGGGCGCGAGCATGGCAACGGATTCATCGACGAGGATGTGCGTGCGGTAGGTGCCGCCGTGCGTGCCATGTTTTGCACGCGGAACGTTGGGCCCGAGGATGACGCGTTCGCCGATGCGTGCGGAGTCGACCTCTTCGCCTACGTCTTCGATGACGCCGCCGGCCTCGATGCCCGGGACAAAGGGCGTGTCGCCGGTCGCGGCCTTGTACAGCCCCGCCCGGCCCAGCAGGTCGGCGTGGTTCAGGCCGATCGACGTGACACGCACACGCACCTGCATCGCGGTGGGCTTAGGCGTAGGTAACTCAACGAGTTCCAGAACCTCCGGCCCGCCGAACCGATTGACCATGACAATCCGCATCACAACAGTTTAGCGGGCGATTACAACCCTACACCAACCTGCGACGGCTGCGGAAAACCATGTACCGGCTGATGATGAAATTAAAGCCCATACCCGCGACGATCCCCACCATCGCCGCCAGCCACAGCGGAGTCGCCTCCCAGCCGCTGAGCACCGCAAGCGTCACGATGTAATTGACCAGCGCGCCAATCGAGCACGCCCCGGCAAAGCCTACAAACTGCTTCATCAGCGGCTGACTGCGCGCGTAGCTGAAGGAGAACCGCCGGTTGAGCAGGAAGTTGGTCACCAGGCTCACCGCGATGCCCCCCGCCACCGCCAGCGGTTCAAGCACACCCATCCACACCAGCGCGTAGAGCACCAGCAGGTTGACGACCACGCCCGAGGCCCCGACGACCAGGAACTGCGCCAGGTGGCTCCATGTGCCGAATTTGTAGATGTAAAGCCGGCGGAGGTGCTGGAGGTACTTGAGTTGTTCTTTAAACGAAAGCTTGCTCTGGCCGTGCACGCGGTCGGTGAAGTGGATGGGCACTTCGCCGACGTTGGTGAGCCTGCACTTGACGATGACCTCCAGCCCGATCTTGTAGCCGATGGGGTTGAGGTAGTCGGCGCGCTCAAGCTCGGCCTTGCGGAACGCGAAGAAGCCGGCCATCGGGTCGCGCGCCGAAGTCAGCGGCGCAGCGAGCTTGGTCGCGATGTAGCTGTTAAACCAGCGGAAAAAGCCCCAGTCGTCGTCGGTCGATCCGCCCGAAACATAGCGCGAGCCGATGACCAGCTCCTGCCCCGCATGCAGCGCGAGCACCATATCGGGGATCTTCTCCGGCGGATGGCTCAGGTCCGCGTCCATCACGACGATCACCGGGTGCTTCGCCAGCCGCATGCCGTCGAGCACCGCCGGGCTCAATCCACGCGGCCCGTCACGCTCGATCAACCGGACCCAGTCGTGGCCGCTCTGCTCAACCCACTCCCTGCTGCCGTCGCCACTCCGATCGTCCATGAAGAGCAGTTCAAGCTCCAAATCAAACGCGCCGCGCAAGGCGTCGATCCGCTCGACCAGGGCCGGCAGGTTGTCGCGCTCTTTGTAGGTCGGCACGATGATCGAGATCGGCGTGAACCCCGCAACCAGCGCAAGGCCCCCCTCACGTGTCAGAGTCGCAGCGTTATCGGGTTGGGTCAGGGTCTGGTCATGCATGGTCAAAACTGTCATGAGCATCACCAATACAGAAGCGCAGGAGCGGACGAAGCTTCGCTTTCGTTGCAGAGTTTATCGACTGTTTGTGATCGCGATCGGAAGGCGTAGGCGAGCGTGCTACCGGCCGCCGCCGGGCTTCTCAGGCGTCGGCTCCGGACCGGCGGACTCGGGGATCGGCCTGAACACCGCGTAGGCCCGCACATCCACAAGCCGGTAGTGGCTACGGATCGCCTCCAGGGCCGGGGCACCAAAGTGCTGTGGGTGATAATCCAGCTCCGGGCCGACGTTGATGCCAAAGACACAGGCATCAAATGACCGCGACGCGATGCGATCGACAAAGGCCGACTGCGACTTGGGCTGACTCTTGAAATAAATCGCCAGCATCCACGGGTCGGTGACGATCGGGTCTTCTCCCAGCAGCACCGGCACCATCGGGTTAAAGCTCAGCACCGTTTCGCCGGGCTTAAGCTGTTCCAGCACATGTTCACGCGCAGACCTGATCGGCCTGATGCCCGCCAGACTTGCCGCGGCGTCGGCCACCTCAACCGCACGTCGGCCCCAGGGCCCGGTCGGGCGCATCGGCGAGATGAACGACAAGACGCTGGCGATCAGCAGCAGCGATAACACGAGCGACGTCGCTCCTCGCGCCGGCACGACGTCAACTTCCCTGACTTGATCGATGCGATCAAGCCGCTGAGCCAGAAACAAACCAGCGCCAAGCGAAGACACCGCGACGAGGTCGATCAGGTGGTTGGCGTCGATGCCCGCGCGGGTCATCAGGTAGGCCGACATGAGCCAGACCCAGACGCAGGCCCACAAGAGGTGCGGCGCACGTCTGCGACCAAGCCATGCGCCGAGCACACTCAAAGGCAGCGTGACCCAGAGCACCGGCTCCACCGCCAGAATCAACGCCACACGCTTCGCTGTGAGTACCAGCGACTTGTCCGCAACCTCGCCCGAATCGCCGGCCCCGGGGAAAAGACACACCCGCATGTTCTGCGAGAAATGTCCATTACTGTAATGCTCCATCAGCACAAGCCCCGCCCCGACAATCAACCACCACAACGGGATAAAGATCCCCAGCCGTTTGGGCGCTCGGCCGATCAGATAGCAGAAACAAACCGCCGCGCCCCACAGTGCGCTGAACTTACATAAGAATGCCACCGCTGTCAGCAGCGTCGCGCCGATCACGCCCCCTATCGTCGGTTTGTCGGCCTTCGTCAGCAGCACCACCGCCCAGACCTGCAGCGCCGCCGCCAGCGCGTCGTGACGGATCGTCAGCCCCGCCGTCCAGCCGATCCACGTCGACAACGGCAGCACCGCCAGCAGCAGACACAGCGTCACCGGCAGACGCAAACGCCTCAGCAGCACCCACAGCCCCGCGATCAGCGCGAGCATGTACCCGACATGCAAGAGCTTAGGCCCGAGGATCGGATCGCCAAGCAAATCATGAACACCCGCCTGAAGTGCGATCGCCAGCGGGCCAAAGCGTGAGCCGGCGAAGTGGCCATCAAACTCCAGCGGCGGATAAAAGTTGCCCTGCGTCGCCCAGTGGCTCATCGCGATCCAGGCACCGCTGACATGGTTGAGATAGAGCGGCGAAGCGCGGTTGGCGACCGCGGTCCCCAGCCACGCCAGCAGCAACAGCGCGACCCACGCGCCGACAAACCGGGGCAGCAGCGAAAGAGCCCGATTGGTCAACGCTTGTCCTCTGGGTTCTTGTTCTGATCGTCTTGCTTCTTCTTGCCGCCGAAGATCAGGTCCAGCGCGTTGTCGATCACGTCGCCTCCGGGCTGGTCCTTGTCGATGCCGATCTCCTCTCGGATCTTGTCCTTGAGCGAGTCTTTCTGCTTGTCGATGAGCCCCTTGGTGACCAGGCGCGTGACTTCCTGGGTCATAAGCTGGCGGTCAAACTGTGGCCTGCGGATCGGGCCGCTCATGGGGATGCTCAGGTAGTCGTCAGCAGCGATGATGCCATCAAGTTCCTTGAACACGCGGATGAGCGATTCGCCGGGCACGCGCACAGCCATATCGACGATCTGACCATCGACGAGGTTCACCTCGCCATCCAGCCGAAGGCGAACGTTGCCGACGGTCAGGTCCAGCGCGTCGTAGCTGATATTTCCATCCACCAGCGCGATGTTGGCGGGCGAGAAGATGGCGTGCTCCAGCCCCACGCCGGTCCACTCCAGCAGTTTGCCTAAGAGCGCATCCTTGCCGAACGTCAGCGAGCCCAGATCGACCTGCGCCTGAACGCGTGCATTTTTCATGGTCGGGTCGTTGAGCGGGAATCTGAAGCTCCCGCCGCTGATCGTCACCCGCACCGGCCGATCCCCGCTTTTGGCATCGAACAAAATCGGGTGCAGTTGCCCCATCCAGCGGTTGCCGAACGCTTCGGAGACCTTGACCTCCAGTTGCAGGTCCTGCCCGCCGCGGACGGTCATCATCTGCTGGGCATCGATATCAAACTGTACGGGCTTCATGCTCGCCCAGGCGTCCGGCAGCGGCTGGTTGTTCGCGTCGTCCCAGTTAAGCCGAAGCGATGCGCCGGTGGGTTGGCCGTCGGCATACGTGAAGTCCGCCTGCATCTGCTCGACGATCGGCCCGAGGATCGAGGCGATGTCGCCGTTACGGTTCAAGAGCGCATCAAAGAGGCCCGCCGGCGCGTTGGTGAGTGTGACCCCGCCGTCGAGCCTGATCTGCTGCATCAGGGCCGGCCCATCCAGCGGGATGCCGCCGTCGCTGCCCAGCAGGTTGGCAACCGATGTCTGCCATGTCAGCAGCGAGACGACACCTTCCTTCCCCGCATCGCGTGGGAGCTTGAGCTGAATCTCCGCACTGATCTGCGCCTTGCCACGCAGGTCGGGCACAAGGATCGAGAGTGTCCCGCTACGCAGTTCGTAATACTTTTTCTGATTCGGGTCGTACACACGGGCCGGGGTCAGTTCGATGCTCGCACCGATGACCGTGCGGTCCGGGTCGGGGTAGTAGCGCTTGACGCCGGTCTT
>JBGSTE010000655.1:0-1582 GCA_041736655.1 Phycisphaeraceae bacterium
CATCTCGCGGATCGACTGCTGCGGGAAGATCGGCAGGATGCCGCGGCCGGCCTGCTTCATCGCAAGCACATGGCCCGGCGTCGCCAGGCCGATGCGGTCGCCAAAGCCGAAGCTCGGCTCGATCCCGAGCGTCACAGGACGAACTTTAGTTTGAGGCGAAACGGCGGTCATGCATTCTCCTTGGGAACAAGCTTACGGATCGTGGCGATTGTCGTCGCGGCGCACGTGTCTGCGTCCGGCAGCGGGAAGGCCTCGGCACAAAGATAACCGTTGTAACCGATCTCCCTTAGTGCCGCGATGATCGGCGCGTGATCCATGTGCCCCAGCCCGGCGGCCCGCCGGTTGGAGTCGACAAAGTGAACATGCCCGACACGCTTACCGGCCAAGCGTATCGCCGCGGGCAGGTCCGCCTCTTCGATATTCATGTGAAAGAGGTCGGCCAGCAGTTTGACACTCTGCGTCGACAGGGAATCGATCAGCACTGACGCCGAGCCGAGCGTGTTGAACAGGTTCGTCTCGTAACGGTTTAGCGGTTCATAAAACAGCGGCTGACCCTTGGATTTTGCGTACTCGCCAAGCTCATTGAGCGCATCGCGGAGATAACCCACCGCCTGTTGCTGGCTGACCGCCCCGCCGCTTCGACCCTGCATCGAGCCGATGATCGCCGGCGCGTTGTACTGCGCCGCGAGGTTGATGATGTCCTTGATGAACTGCTTTGCGCGACTACGCTTGTCCGCATCCGCATCCGTCAGCGAGAGCTGGTGCTTGACCCAGCCCGCGCCGGTGCCCAGTGCCGCGAGTCTGAGCTTGTATTGCTTGAGCAGGCCCGTCAGCTCCGGCTGCGGGTCCGGCGAAGGCAGGAACAACTCCACCGCGTCAAACCCCGCCGCGGCGGCGCGTTTGCATCCATCCGCTAACCCATCGTGATAAACAAACGGGCCTTGCCGGGCTTCTTCCACCAGTGAAATCGTGATGGCGCTCTTCATCAGTTCATCTCGATGATCGTCTTGATCGCGCCGGCCGCCGGCGTCACCAATTCCGCGAAATGCTCGGGCACGTCATCAAAAGTCATGCGACGCGTGATCCACGGGCCGGTGTTGATCACGCCCTTCTCGATGAGCCCGATGATGTACGGGAAATCCTTGGGTAGCGCGTTTCGGCTGGCGAGGATCGTGGCCTCGGGCTTGTGCATTGCCACGTGCTTGAAGACCAGGTCCTGGTTGGTGATGCCGACATAGACCAGCCGACCGGTCGGCGCGATGTACTTGAGCGCGCCGGACATCGAGCCGGCGTGGCCCGTCGCGTCGATGATGAGCGGGAAGCCGCTGCCTTGCGTGAACGCGTTGACCTGACTCATCTCCGAGCCGTCGGCCTGGGGGACGATGCCGCAGGTCACGCCGTAGTTCGCTTTGCAGAAATCCAGCCGGTCCTGGCTCAGGTCCATGACGGCGATGCGTGCGCCCTTGACGCGGACAAACTCCAGCGCCGCCAGGCCGATCGGACCGGCCCCGATGATGAGCGTGTTCTCGCTCTGTTTCGCGCCGCCACGGTCGGCCGCGTGGCAACCGATCGCCAGCGTCTC
>JBGSTE010000011.1:0-12935 GCA_041736655.1 Phycisphaeraceae bacterium
GTGCCGCCGAACTCCAGGAGGGTTGGCAGGCCCGCGCCCACCGGCCCGGTGAAGCCGGTGCTGGTCACGCGGATGGCGATACTGCCCGCAGCGGTGCTGTTGAGGTTGACGCTGGTCAGGTTCAGTCGCGGCTCGGTGGTCACGCCGTTCTGCAACTCGATGATCAGCGACGCCTGCGACTGAACGGGTGAAAGCCCCGCAACAAGCCCTGCAACGGCGAGGGTCGACAAACTTTTGACTGTACTGGACATCATTTTTTCTCCTGGTCGTTTGTGTTCTCTGAAGCGTCACGTAGCAGTGACCCATAACGAGCGTGCAGGATAATCGCAGAACCATCAAAACGAACGCGCGATTAGATGATTTTCCTTAAAAAACAAGGGAATAACGACAATGGTGTAGGGGATGCGATTCGGGTAACCCCTTCACCTTAATGACTTGGTGTAGCATGGCTACCCCGGACATCGCCGGGCCGCACGTTGAATCTGTCGCAGGATCCGGCGAGATCACAACGGTCCGCAGCTAGCCTGAACGGGTTGATCGCCTACGGCTGCGCGGCGTGTTGTGACACGCCCAGGCCGCGCCCTCGAGTGTCAATACTCCGCTGAACATAAACCTCGGTAACTGCCGCACGTTCAGGCAGGCGTCCGGATTTGCCTGCTAAATAGTCAAGTCTCACTTGACGGCGGGGCGATAGCTCATTATGGTTAGACGCATAGCATTAGACTTATCTGGTTATCCCGAAGCCATCCAAGCGTCCGGTAACCCTGCCTGAACGGATTACAGGCCAGAACAGAGGCCAAAGGAGTAAATATGAAACGATGTAAGTCCTTTTTGACAATGATTTTAGCCGGTGCGGGTTTCGCCGCCGCCCAGTCCGCCGGCGCCGCGACGATCCTGAACATCCAGGTCGCCGCCGACACCTACCTCCGAAGTGAAGGCCCGGGACCGAACAGCAAAAGCGACAACGACGACCAGGACGAGAACATCGTCGGCGTCAACGGCGGGGCGAGCAGCAAGCTCAACGGCCTCTTCCGCTTTGACCTTTCGCCCATCCTGAACCTCGGCCCGGCTCAGAACATCGTCATCAACAGCGTGACCCTCACCCTCACGCCCCGGGCTGACAACCCCGGCACCGGCACGACGATCGACCTGACCCTCAACAACTACGGCTTTAACTTCGTCGAGGCGGACGCAACCTACAACGACCCCGACGGCAACGGCTTCATCGCTTCCGGGGACAACACCCCCGGCGGCACGCCCGGCCCGCTGCTGTCCTCGCTCATCGGCTTTGACCCGGTCCCCAATGTTCTGGCCCCGATTGTCTTTGGTGATACGGCCGCATTCCGTAGCGCCATCGCTGCCGAGCTTGCCGGCGACGCCACGATCAACTTCCTGCTGCGTGGCACCTCCAGCGAGACAGCCAGCTTCATCCGCTACTACGACGACACCGTCGCCCAGCGGGCCTTCCTGACCATCGACGCCAGCGTCGTCCCCGAGCCGACCAGCCTGGCGCTGCTTGGCCTGGGCGGCCTCTTCATCGCCCGACGCCGACGGGCCTGATCGCAAAAGTCTCTAAGCCAACCTTAAGTGGACCGCGCAGCCGCCGAGTGACCTCGGCGGCTGTTTTACGCCGCAGGCGTGTCAGAAGCGATTGTGGCACAGTAGCCGGGGGCCTACGGACGCCGGACGAGTTAGCAGAAGACCTGCTCTTCTGACAGGCGTTCTGTTCTCGCGTCCGGCGTCCGTAGGCCGCCGGCTATTCTTGCTTTTCACGTATTTTCTCGGCCAAACGTGACATCACCATTGACCTGGCCCATGAAGGCTGCGATCATGGGCTAACAAACGCCTGTGTGGAGCCCTTCTGATGCGACGAGCCTTCACGTTAATCGAGCTGCTCGTGGTGATTTCGATCATCGCGCTGTTGATTGCGATCCTCCTGCCGGCCCTGAGCCAGGCCCGCGAGAGTGCCCGGCAGTTGCAGTGCCTCTCCAACGCCAGACAACTGGGCTTTGGGATCTTCGCCTTTGCGACGGAGAACGATCAGGACATGCCGGTGCATGACAGTTGGTCCAACTGGGTGGGGCCTAAGGGCAACACGAATTTGTATGCGTCTAATCAATCGGGCTTCCTGCATGAGCCGGGCATCACTAAGGCCCGGCCGATTAATGAGTACATCGAAACCCCGGAATTGTCAGCCTGCCCCAGTGACAGCGGTGATCCCTTGCAGGCCATCAACTCGGCGTATGTGGCGTACGGCAACAGCTACCTGATCCAGTGGGGCGGGCCGAACTTCGGTGTGGCGACGGTCAGCGGCAAGCCCAACGCGACAAACCCCCGCGACAAGCCGTTCAACCTCGATAGTAATGCGTGGTATGACGGCGCGGGCAAGCGCAACAAGGGCGGTGCGCTGGGGTACAAGCTGCTGTTCTCCGAGTGGAACTGGCACGCCAACCGCAACGCCACCGCGCCCAACATCCAGTGGCACAACCCCGGCGGATCGACGCGGCAGATGAACACGCAGTTCGGCGACGGCCACGCCGAGTACTACGCGTTCTCCACGCTTTACGAGAGCAGAGCCAGCAGTGTCAACCGCGGGCCGGACCTCACGGAGAATCTCTGGTAAGGCATACACATTCCCTTAAGAGCTGCTAACAGAATCATTTGGTGGGGCGGGCATCTTGCCCGCCATCGTGGCGCAGCCACGAGAAGACTTGAAGCAGGCCTCCGGCCTGTTGGCGGGCGGGAAGCCCGCCCCACCTTTTTGTTAGGCGCGCTAAATTCACACGCGTTTCGATTAGCCCGCCATCTGGCCGTGCTTGAAGTATCATCAGCCGCATCACCACCAGGGGCTTCGCTATGCAATATCTCTGCCTGATGTGTCGATGGGCGTTGAAACTCGCCGTCGCGTTCTTGTTTGTTTTACCCGTCAGCTCGCAGGACTGGCCGGGCTTTCTTGGGCCGGACCGTGATGGCGTGGTCAAGGATGGCAAGCTGCTGACCGACTGGCCCGAGGGCGGCCCGCGCGTGCTCTGGTCGCACGACGTCGGCCCGGGCTTTGGCGGGGCGGCCATCCGTGACGGCAAGGTCTACCTCATCGACCGCAACGACATCGTCGGCGACGTCCTGCGCGTCTACGATCTCAGCACCGGAGCGCCGGCGTGGACCTGCGAGTACGACGCGCCCGGACGCATCAACTACCACGGCTCTCGCTCCACGCCCTCCGTCACCGAGACCCATGCCTACACCGTCGGCTCCTTCGGGCACATCACCTGCTTTGACCTCAAGACGCAGAAGGTCGCCTGGCAGAAACACATGGACGACTTCGCCGCCGACCCGCCCAAGTGGGGCTGGAGCCAGTCGCCCCTGATCGTCGGCGACCTCCTCATCATCGCGCCCATGGCCAAGGACGCGGGGCTGGTTGCGCTCAAACAAGACACCGGCGAAATCGCCTGGAAATCAAGTGAAATCGGCACCGAGGGCTACGGCTCGCCCAAGCTCATGAACCTCGCCGACCAACAGCAGATCGTCTTTCTCTGCTACAACCGCGTCACCGGCACGGACCCGGCCACCGGCAAAGTCCTCTGGTCTTACGATGGCATCCCCACCAACCGCGGCATCCCCACGCCCACCGACCTGGGCAACAACCGCATCTTCATCACCACCGGCTACGACGCCGGCTCGGCACTCATCGATATCCAAAAGCAGGGCGATACATTCACCGCCAAAGAAATCACCCGCGACCTCGAGCACGGCGGACAGGTCCACGCGGCCCTCCTCGTCGGCGGGCATCTTTATGCCAACCTCAACACCAACGAAAACCTCGCCGCGCGAAAGCAGGCCCACGGCCTGGGCTGCTTTGACCTCAACGGCAAGCTGCTCTGGAAGAACAACAACACGCCGAACATCGACCGCGGCGCACTACTGGCGGTGGGCGATCACCTACTGACGCTCGGCGGCGAGGACGGCGTGCTGCGGCTGATCAAGGCCGACCCCACCGGCTACAAAGAACTCAAAGCCGCGAAAGTCTTTGAAGCCAACGAAAAACGCAACATGATCTGGGGCCCGATGTCGTTTGCTGACGGCTTGCTGTTAGTCCGCAGCCAGAACCAGATCAAGTGTTTGGACCTGCGTGTGCGACAGGCGGGTCGTTGAGCAGGCATAGCCGCAGGCGGAAGCCCGTCGGCCTGGATTAAAGGGCTTGTCGGTGCGAAATAGCTTCAATCCACAGGCCGACGGGCTTCCGCCCGCGGCTATGCAGACGCACAATTATAAATTCAGATGCTTATCAGCAGCTTCTACGGCTGTGCCGGCGGATCATCCGACAGGCGGGGCTGCTGGTTTTCGCGGGTTTTGCCGGGCTTGCTGGATTTTTCGCGGGCGGCCTTGTGTTCACGGCCGGTGACGACCAGGCTGTGCTTGGGCATCGCGTAGATGAACGCGACCACCGCCGAGGCCGACATCCGCGAGTCCCCGCCGTAGCCGGCGTTGTCGCGGTTGGGCTGGTAGTAGAACGTGCCGTCGTCGGCACACTGGGACATCGTGAACCACCAGCGGTTGTCATCCATCAGCTTGCGGAAGTTCTGCGGGTCCAGGTTCGCCGCCAGCGCCGCATAGCCCATGCCCATGATCGGCGAGCCGTGCGTGTCCGGGAAGCTCTGCGGGTGCTTGCCGATCACTTCCGAGTGCAGCAGGGCCTGCTTGGTGTACGCCGCGTTTTCATACGGACTAAGCGCAAAGGCGACGCCCGCTGCGCCGGTTCGGCCCATGTCCGCCCAGTCATTGGCGCCGCCACCCAGACCATCGCCGTACCACACGTAACCGTTGGACGCGGTGCCGCGCTTGATGAAGTTGTACGCCGCATCCAGCCGGGCACGCTCGATCTTGATCCCGCAGCGTTGCATCATCGCGTACGCCAGCGCGCCTTGTCCGGTGATCATCGCGATCGGGCCGTAGCCCTCAAACCCCGGATTATGCCCCCACCCGCCGTGCGACTGCTCGGGACCCTTGGGGTACGAATCCGGATGGCTTTCCTTGGCCTTGGGATTGATTTGCGACATGTCCATGTACTGGCCCTGATAAATCAGGTCGTGGATCTTCTGCAGCTCCGGCAGGACCCACTGCTCACCCGTCACCAGGTAGTACTCGCTGAGCACGATCGCCGAGGCCATGTAGCCCCAGTTCGGCAGGCCGTACTGGCGGTCCTCGGCCGACTTGGGCAGCGACTGCGCCAGATGCCGGGCACAGCGCTCAACGTTCGGCAGGTACTGCTTCTCCCCGCTGGCTAAGAGCGCCAGCGGCGCAAAGGTGTTTTCCACCGGGCTGCCGAACGAGCCGTTGTCGCGCTGATTTTCAACCAGATAAGTCAGCAGGTGCTTGTAGATGCGATCAGACTTGGGGCAATCGACCGGGAACGTTTTCGCGTAGCTGCCGATGGCCTTGTTGATCTTCAGCTCGACATCGATCAGCTTCTCACCGCGACGGACCTTCAGCACCAGCTTGCCCGTGCCTTCCTTCGCGGTGCAGGCTTCGAGCACCTGCGCCAGCTCCTTGATCGGCCCGTCCCCGCCGAAGACCTCCATCCCGTATCCGTTGCGATGCGGATTCACAAACGGCTTGCCGTTGACACCGACGATCCGGTCATCCACCTGCACCAGCCCCGACGCCGGCGAATCCGCAAACACGTACCGCACCATCAACGACTTGGGGTCGTCCGACACCAGCTCCGCGCGGATGCCCGTGATCCCCAGGTTGTAGTACCAGCCCGGCACGACCGCATCCGGCCCGCTCCGCGCCCGCTGACCCCACGGGTTCCCGTCGCGGTAGTCCACCTGCGACATCCCCGGCCAAGCCAGGACAACCATCAACAAAGCGCCCGTGACGATGAAAACAAGTCGTTTACTCATGCACGCATCATATCAACGCGTACTTAATTTCAATAGTGCAGAGAACTGAAAATCTCGATCATCGCATCCACAAAAACATCAAAGTAGCCCGCAGCCTGAGGCTACGCGGACAACTGCGCAACAGGCTGCACAACAAATCGCAAACCCCCAATCGCGAAATCATGGACAACGCAATGACTTTAAATCATCGCGTACTCCGTTTCAATTACTCCGCAGCCATCTCATGCACCTGCGCCCCCGTCTGCCAGATCCGATACTTCACCTCGCCGCCAGCAGGCACATACACCACCACCGGCAGCTTGCTGTTGTATCGCACCATGTACGGCCGACCCTCGCCGCTGAGCGGCACAAACTTCTGCACCGGCTTCACATCCCCACGCACACCGATCAGCGTCGAAGCCAGTCGATCAAACGCATCCTTCGGAACCACGTACATCGGAAAGCCCCAGCCCTTGACGTCCTTCTCCTCGATCCCGCCACCCATGAAACTGTAGCTGTTCACCCCGTCGGTCTCGATCGTCTTACCCACGATCAGCTCGACCTGGTACAGGCTCTCATCTTCCTGCGCGTCCAGAAACAGCACATGCCGAACCATCCCCTCCTTCGCCGGCGGATAGGCCTGCTTGAGATAATCCCGCGCCTCCTGCGTCCCCGCCGGCTTGTCAGCCTTCACCGCCCCCGGCTCGGCGCCGCCTGCCGGGTCATTGGCCACCGCCAGCGTCCCCGCCAGCATCATCAGGCATCCGACCGCGATCAGTACGTTTTTCATAGCTCGCCTCAAGCGTTAAAGGTTTCCGTATCAGACGCACAGCCGGCGTGGAGGTTCCCGACTGACGTGAAGAGCCCGCAATAGAAGGGCCCGGGGTGGGACAGGCTTCCTGCCTGTCATGAAGGCGAAGCCTTGAGTCACTGCATTGATCGGGTTTTTAACGCCAGGCAAGCTGCCTATCTCACTTTTCTGTTCACACAAACGCCACCCAGTCGCCACCGCGCCCCCTAAGATGCAGCCATGAGCGTCGCGGCAATCGTGCCCGGCCTGCACCCACCCGCCGACACCCACCACTGCGAGGAAACCCCATGGACATCAAGACCCTTGCCTACAAGCTCGTCGACATGTGCAACGAACTCAAAAACTTCGACGTCATGGAGCAGATGTACGCCGACGACATCGCCTCGGTCGAGCCCGGCGGCAATGCCACCACCGGCAAAGAGGCCGTCATCGAAAAGTCCCGCCAATGGGCCGCCGCCAACGAACTGCACAGCGAGACCGTCAAGGGCCCGTTCTTCCACGGCAAGGACCGCTTCGCCACCCAGACCACCTTCAAGGTCACCCGCAAAGACACCGGCGAACACGCCACCCTCGACGAGATCACCATCTACACCGTCAAGGACGGCAAACTCATCCGCGAAGAGTTCTACTTCGACGGCGACCGCTGGTAAGCCCTCGGCCATGTCAGAGCACGAAGCGTCAGCGAGTGACCCCTAGTCACAGATGATTCGGGTCACTCGCTGACGCGTCGTGCTCTGATCAGGCAAACTCGTGTGGCCGGGGATGAGCCGAGGCGAACACCCGGAACAAATAGGCGTTGACACACGCACGTAGATTCGTTCCGGGGGTGGGGTCGCTCAAGCTTTACCCCGGCCACCCGCCGTTGAAGGCGTGGTAAAATACTCATTGGGAGAACATACCTTTTGCAAGAATTGCAAATAAATGATCGCTATTGTCAGGAATTTTCACTTTCACGCGCTTAGTAAAATCATTTGGCAACCTCTTTCGTATATTGCCAAACAGCTCATACGAGAAGCCTGACGACATAGACTTTACTCCAGTAAAGTCAAACATCAGTACCAAATTACTATCTGCTTTTATTCTCGCAAGCGACTCAGAAGAAATTCTTGCACCGAGTACTCTACTGCTTAAGGTATCACCATATTCAACAAGATTGATAACTTCAACTTTCATTAAAGTCTAGCTCCTGCATTTCATCTAAATAATCTTTTGCCGATCGCCGCTCTATCACTGTGCCTGTATTAATTACCGCATCAATTGGCGACTCTCTTGTCCTGTCAAGTCTTAATCCCACCAAGGTTCCCATTCGCAAGTAACCTCTCCTAGTATTTGTTATTGTCGCCGAATGCTCAAGTAGTCGTCTTGAACTCCAAATTTTAAGAATACCTCTATTACCTTTAACGACTTCGGATGTTACATATAAACCAAAGCCTGGACTACCTGTCGGGTGCCCTGAAACACCATTGTCAATAGCCAATCGCAAGACATCATCGTCCTTCATTTTCCTATATTTAACATCTTTGTCTTTTAAACTCTTGCAAATTCCTTGCCCGCGATCTGCAATCGCTATTTCAAAATACTGCTGGTATACATAAGCAGCGATATATATAGGACGCGGATAGGCGGTTCGCGTATAACATTTGTATCCATGAGTCCCCGCATTATCCACCAGTTCATTCATAAGATAATCTGCGGCGGCCGTTGTACTCTCTTGAGTTCCTCCATGCTTACGGACCCAAGAAGTTAGTCCTTGAATTAAATTTGCAGCATCTGTATAAGTCATGCAGCGGCGCAGTTCAATCGTGTATTTGCGGAGAGCATCAATATATGCATTGCTATCGCCCATCTCGATTGCACGCGTCGCTTTTAAGAATTGCAAAACTTTTGACGAGCGTGGACATCTTAAGAATGTTCTACATCCAATATCGGCCACTTCGTCACGCAGCATGACCAAAAAAACTACGGCAGCAGCAGATAAGAATGTACATCTAGAAATATCGAAAATGATGGATTCTGATCCAGCTAGGTTCACTAAGGACTCATCAATTGATTTCATATGACCATTTAACTTCAATAGATCGATTCCGCTGTCAATAGACACGACAATTTCTTTAGCCATCATACGCCCTCTAATATGCAACTCTGGTACTTATTGCCTGCGGGTAACAAGCTTGATCGCAGCCTACACAGGATTATATTACGCCGCCGTCTCGACATAGTCTATTTCTACGCTCGGCTTGGGGATGACTTGGCCGTCTTCTTTCAAGCCTTCGATATGCAAGGCGATGGCTTCGCGGATGAGTTTGCGGACTTCGTCGACGCTGTCGCCTGCGACGCCGACGCCGGGGAGGTCCGGGGCGTAGGCACCGTAGCCTTCGGAGGATTGTTCGATGATGACGGCGTATCTCATGTCAGGTCCTCTGGGGTCAGGCCGGCTTGTTTCAGAATACTGCGGAGGGTGCCGATCGGGATTTCTTTATTCGGTGCGCCGGCGACGGTAACTCTGCCGGGCCTGGTGTTGTGTTTAAACTGACGATGGCTGCCTCGCTGGGCTACTTCCTGCCAGCCGTGCTCTTGGAGCAACCTGATGACATCACGGACGCGTGCTGGCATCATGCAAGTATATCACGTACCAATGAAAAACCCCCATCTCGCGATGGGGGCTGTTGGGGCCATTCGATTTGATTTGGTTCGGCAGCGTGACAGGCAGCAATAGCCCGTCCTACCGGGCAGAAGCGCGTAGGGTTGGCTTAGTAATCCATCCCGCCATGGTCTGCGCCTGCGCCGGCCTTTTTGCCTTCCTTGATTTCCGTGATCACCGCGTCGGTGGTCAGGAGGAGGCCCGCGATGCTGGCGGCGTTTTGCAGGGCGATGCGTTCGACCTTGGTGGGGACGAGGATGCCGGCCTTGATGAGGTCGCCGTATTCGCCGGTCAGGGCGTCAAAGCCGAAGTTCGGGCCCTTGCCTTCTTCGACGGTCTTGGCGATGACGCTGCCGTCGTAGCCGGCGTTGGCGGCGATCTGCTTGATCGGCGCGGACACGGCCCGACGGACGATCTCGACGCCCAGTTGTTCGTCGCCGGTGAGCTTCAGCCCGTCGAGCGCCTTGCGGGCTCGCAGGATCGCGCTGCCCCCGCCGGGGAGGATGCCTTCTTCAACCGCTGCACGGCAGGCGTGCATCGCGTCTTCCACGCGGGCCTTCTTTTCCTTCATTTCGCTCTCGGTCGCGGCGCCGACGTTGATCTGCGCTACGCCGCCGGCGAGCTTGGCCAGACGCTCCTGGAGCTTCTCGCGGTCGTAGTCGCTGGTGGTCGCTTCGATCGCGGTGCGGATCGCGGCGATTCGGCCCTTGATGTCGCCGGCCTTGCCCGCGCCTTCGATGATCGTCGTGTTGTCCTTGTCGATCACGACTTTCTTGGCCCGGCCCAGGTCCGCGAGGGTCAGCGATTCGAGCTGGATGCCCAGTTCTTCCATGATCGCACGGCCACCGGTGAGGGTGGCGATGTCTTCGAGCATGGCCTTGCGGCGGTCGCCGAAGCCCGGGGCCTTGACGGCCGCGATCTTCAGGATGCCACGCAGGCGGTTGACCACCAGCGTCGCCAGCGCTTCGGACTCGACGTCTTCAGCAACGATCAGCAGGGGCTTGCCGCTCTCGGCGATCTTGCCGAGGATCGGCAGGAGGTCCTTGGCCGAGGAAACTTTCTTCTCGTGGACGAGGATGTAGGCGTCTTCGAGGACCGCTTCCATGCGGGTCGGGTCGGTGACAAAGTGGGGGCTGAGGTAGCCCTTGTCGAACTGCATGCCTTCGACGAGGTCGACGTAGGTCTCCAGGGACTTACCTTCTTCGACGGTGATGACGCCGTCCTTACCGACCTTGTCCATGGCCTGTGCGATGATCTTGCCGATCTCGGTGTCGTGGTTGGCGGCGCAGGTTCCGACCTGGGCGATCTGCTCGGAGTTGGCGACTTTCTTGGAGTCGACGGCGAGCTGCTTGATGATGGCGGCGGCGGCCTTGTCGATGCCACGCTTGATCTGGTTGGCGTTGGCGCCGGCGGTGATGTTCTTCAGGCCTTCGGCGAAGATGGCCTCGGCATAGACGGTGGCGGTGGTCGTGCCGTCGCCGGCGTCCTTGGAGGACTTAGAGGCGACTTCCTTGACCATCTGGGCGCCGATGTTCTCGATCGGGTCTTCGATCTCGATTTCCTTGGCGACGGTCACGCCGTCCTTGGTGACGGTCGGGCTGCCGAAGGATTTCTCGAGGATGACGACCCGGCCGGAGGGCCCGAGCGTGGACTTGACGGCCTTGGAGAGTTTTTGCACGCCGCGCAGGATCGCCTGTCGTGCGTCGTTGTCGAAAATGATGTGTTTAGCGGCCATAGTTGGTTATTCCTTGTTTCAGTTCTATTCGTGTCGTTGTGTTAGCCGCCGCCTGTAAGGCGACGCGGCATGTGGGTCGAGCACGTCGCCTTGCAGGCGACGGTTAACAGGCGCGTCATCGCGGCGTGTTGTTAGCTGATCACGGCGAGGACTTCGTCTTCGCTGAGCATGATGTATTCCTGGCCGTCGTGCTTGATTTCGACGCCGCCCCACTTGGAGAGGAGGATGGTGTCGCCCTTCTTGACGGTGAACTCGGCGCGGGTGCCGTTGTCCAGGATCTTCCCGGTGCCGACGGCGATGACCTTGGCCTGCTGGGGTTTTTCCTTTGCCGACTCGGGCAGGAAGATGCCCGAAGCGGTCTGGCTTTCGGCCGCGAGTCGTTGAACGAGGAGTTTGTCGCCGAGGGGTTTGATCTTCATGGTGCGTTCCTTGGGGTTTGGGAGTGAGGGGTTGGGAGTTGGGGGCAGGGGGCTTGGGCCAAATCCCAATCCCCAAATCCCAACTCCGTCAAGTCAGTTGGATCCGTTGGGTGGTCGTTGGCCATCGGGCCAGGCGTTGTTGTACGCGCGCTCGATGAGGCGTTGGAAGGTGGCCAGCAGGGTGTCGATCTGCACTGGCCAGTTGACGACAGAAAACGCGCCCAGTTCAAGGGCCTGGTTAAGTAGCCGTTGAACCTGGCGCTGCGAATAACTTTGGGAGTTGACGACCACCACCGGCGGACGCGAAGGCAGACGCTGAATGACCTGCATCAACCAGAGCCCGCCGCCCCCGGACGTATGGGTCGCATTTGCCGCGCTATGGGGTGCGGGGGTGTTGAGGTCGATGACGGCGGCGTGGATCGCGGTGGACTTGAGGATGTCAAGCGCTTCCTGGCCGTTGGCGGCGATGCTGGCCTGGATGCCCAAAGGCCCAAGCAGCGGGGGGATCTGCCGGGTCCAGTGCTCGTCGGGGCGGGCACGGTCCTCGGTCAGCAGGACTCGAAAACGAGTGCCGCCGGGCAGGGAGTCGGGTTGAGGAGGGCGCAGGTTCAGCATCGCGTGCCTGAACGGTTGCAAGGGCGATGCCGGGGGGCGGTTTGCTATATGATTTATAATTGATGATTTATAAAGAACTTGTGTGGTTGATGGGGTGTCGGGCGGATCGCTGGGCCTGCCGGTTGACGCTTGGGGGTGGCGGGGTTGGTGCCGGTTTGGCAGGTGGGTTGTCTGGACGAGGCGCTCTGATAGCTGCGGGCGGAAGCCCGTCGGCCTGCGGTTGTCCTAATCTGAAGTGTTGCCCAAGCTCGTTGATCCAGGCCGGCAGGCTTCCGCCTGCGGCTATGGGTTTTGTGTTGCCGGGCTTTTGCTCAATGACATTTCATGTGCCTTGAGCCTCGGGTCCAGAACCAGCGGCTCGAAAGGGAAAGGCAGGATCGAGGCGAGCAGCGCGAGCCAGGTTGTTGGTCGGGGCAGGCCGGGCGAGCGAAGGGCGAGGATCAGTGCGAGGATAAAGAGGATGAACATTCCACCGTGGATCGAGCCGGCGATTTTGACCGGCCACTCGATCAGGTTTTTTTTTGCCTCGTCTGCGGGTATGCCGTCTGAAATGCGAATCAGAAATGGAACCCACTTGATGGGCATGGCGATGAAAAAGAGGGTGAAGGAGGAGAGGCTCTCGATCAGGCCGACGGTCCGCAGGCGGGCGATGGGGGTGGACAGCACAGACGGTCTCCGCGAAATTCGTTGAACACAGGCGGAGAAGTGTAGGCCATCACGTCAGCCGTCGCCTGCAAGGCGACGCGTGCTAACGGGTGGTGATTCATTCGATCTCATCGACCAGTTCGCGGACCAGCGGGTCGATGGCGTCCATGGGGTGAAAGTCGGCGCT